>NZ_JAXOVV010000011.1:0-116785 GCF_036663415.1 Salinicola sp. 4072
AGGTGGATAGGCTTTCACCCATAGCGGATGGCTCTCTTGGTTCAGATTCTTGGCGGAACACACTGAATTTTCAAGAGAATACCATCCGCTATCTTCGTTTTCGGGCCGGCCTCATGAATAAGCCGGGTTCATGGCCGGCGTCGGCGAGGCAGGTTCCGGTAACGAGACCTACATAACCAGTTCCAAAGATGGTAATCCGCATGATGGCTCTCCTTGCTGATTCGTATCGTTATGTGTCCGACGTTCACGAGCTTGTCTCGTGGCATCGGTCATTCGATATGCCAGTCATTGGCATTCATATGAGTGTTGAACACGGCAATTTGTCATCCGCTGCAAAGACGTCACGTCCTGCAAAGCGTCACGTAATGGGGCGATGAGGATTACGAAAGCCAATCAAATCCGAGGCTAATTTCCATTAAGATGTCAAGCCTTTGATTTTAGTGGTCTTTAAGATCTTTATTCTTTACAGCTAATGACAAACAGTGTTTCCGAAATACGAGGACAACGTTAGTTTCAAAGCGTCTTTCGTTCCAATTCAGGAAAAGCTCATGTAAAGAAGAATGCGGCTTTAGTGTCGTTCTATTGCACAGCGTGTGACTTTATGACGACATCTATTGTCTCTGGTTGGAGACGCCAAAAAGGCGTTCTGAAGCGGTTTTGGTAACTTTATTTTTCCAATGGGTGTGATTGGAAAATTTAGTTTTCCGAGTTTTTCTTTTTGTGTTCTTTTGATGTTGCGTAATTCAACGACACCAAGTGTCTGTGAATGGCTTCCTCGTTCCTGATGGCATCGACGGTGCTCGGGCAGGCAGGCAGTCAGGTAGAGGCCGCGGTCCTCTGGCGAGAACCAAGGGTTCACAGCGTGTGCAAAGAGGACTAAAATGGTCCTATATAGCGGCTGTCAGGATCGAGAGGGCATCACGGCATGCTGAAACTATCGAAATTGACGGATTATGCGGCGGTGATCATGGCGCAGATCGCGCGGGATCCCGAGCAGGCGCATACAGCGGCTGAACTGGCGGCACGCGTGAGCCTTCCGCACCCCACGGTAGGAAAGACGCTCAAGATGCTTTCCCGAAGCGGTTTGCTCGAATCCCGCCGCGGTTCTCATGGGGGGTACGTGCTTTCCCGATCTCCGGCGGAGATCACCGCCAGCGACATCATTGCCGCCATCGAGGGGCCGATCGGCATGACCGAGTGCAGCCATGCCGATGGGGACTGCGAGCTGATGGACACCTGTGGCGTTGCCGACAACTGGCAGCGGGTGTCACAGGCGATACGGACACTGCTCGACTGTGTCACGTTGGCGCATCTCGCTCAGTCCAGCCCGCTCAAGTTGCCGGTGCAGTTACCGATTCAAAGCGTGACGTTGCCTTCGACGACCGGGGCAGTGCGCGAACATTAAGAAGACGTGGCAATGGCAGGTGCGGTGGCGGTGAGAGTTTGCCGCTTCTCGTGTCCAGCCGGGATTGCATCTTCGTCATAAGACTCTCGGTGGAGAGGAGAGAAGACCATGGCTAGCGAAGAGATGGAGCAGTTGGTCCGTCGCGAATACAAGCAGGGATTCGTGACCGACATCGAAAGCGATACCGTGCCGCCGGGCCTGGATGAAAGCACGATCGCCTTCATTTCCCAGAAGAAAGAAGAGCCACAATGGATGCTCGATTGGCGCCTCGAAGCCTATCATCAGTGGCTCAAGATGACGCCGCCGTCCTGGGCGCATCTCGAATATCCCCCCATCGACTATCAGGCAATCTCCTATTTCAGTGCGCCGAAGAAGCCGGAAGACCGCCCTCAGAGCCTGGACGAGGTCGACCCCAAGCTGCTGGAAACTTACGAAAAGCTGGGTATTCCGCTGCACGAGCGGGCGGCGCTGGCGGGGGTGGCCGTCGATGCCGTTTTCGATTCGGTATCGGTGACCACGACGTTCAAGGAGAAGCTCCACGAGGCCGGGGTCATCTTCTGCTCCATCTCCGAGGCGATTCGCGAGTACCCGGAACTGGTGCGCCAGTATCTGGGGACGGTAGTGCCGCAGGCCGACAACTATTTCGCCGCGCTCAACTCCGCGGTCTTCACCGATGGCTCGTTCGTCTACGTACCGGAAGGCGTCAAGTGCCCGATGGAGCTGTCGACCTACTTCCGGATCAACGCCGCCAATACCGGCCAGTTCGAGCGTACGCTGATCATCTGCGACAAGCAGGCGCAGGTTTCCTACCTCGAAGGCTGTACCGCGCCGATGCGTGACGAGAACCAGCTCCACGCGGCGGTGGTCGAGCTGGTCGCGCTGGAAGATGCCTACATCAAGTACTCCACGGTGCAGAACTGGTATCCGGGCGACGAGGAAGGCAAGGGCGGCATCTACAACTTCGTCACCAAGCGTGGCGACTGCCGTGGCGACCGTTCCCGCATCAGCTGGACGCAGGTCGAGACCGGCTCCGCCATCACCTGGAAGTACCCCTCCTGCATGCTGCGTGGCAAGGAGAGCATCGGCGAGTTCTATTCGGTCGCGGTGACCAACGGTCGCCAGCAGGCCGACACCGGCACCAAGATGATCCACATCGGCGAGAATACCCGCTCGACGATCGTCGCCAAGGGCATCGCCGCCGGTCGCAGCGATCAGGCCTACCGTGGTCTGGTCAAAATCGGGCCGCGGGCCAAGGGCGCACGCAACTATACCCAGTGTGATTCGCTGTTGATCGGCGACCAGTGCGGCGCCCACACGTTCCCCTATCAGGAGATCGGCAACAGCACTGCCACCGTCGAGCACGAGGCCACCACGTCCAAGATCGCCGACGATCAGCTGTTCTACTGCCGCGCGCGCGGGATCGACGAAGAGGACGCGGTAAGCATGATCGTCAACGGCTTCTGCAAGGACGTCTTCCAGGAGTTGCCGATGGAGTTTGCGGTCGAGGCCGAGGCGCTGCTCAACGTCACGCTGGAAGGTTCGGTGGGCTGATTCGCCGCCACTGTCGAATTCATATGCCAATTCGGGAGGCTGCGTCGGCGGTCTCTCTCGTTTCAAGGGTTTCACATGCTCGAAGTCAAAGATCTTCACGTTACGGTCGAGGACAAAGCGATCCTCAAGGGCCTCAATCTGACCATCAATGCCGGTGAGGTCCATGCCATCATGGGGCCGAACGGCGCGGGCAAGTCGACGCTGTCGGCCGTGATCGCCGGCAAGGATGGCTACGAGGTGACGCAGGGCACGATCCTGTTCGAAGGTCAGGACGTGCTCGAAATGGAAATCGAAGAGCGGGCTCGCGCCGGTCTGCTGCTCGGTTTCCAGTACCCGGTCGAGATTCCCGGGGTCAAGAACATCTACCTGCTCAAGGCGGCGCTCAATGCCCAGCGTGCCGCGCGCGGGGAAGGAGAGATCCCGGCGCCGGAGTTCATGAAGCTGGTGCGCGAAAAGAGCGCCGAGATGAAGATGGACCCGAGCTTCCTGCAGCGAGCGGTCAACGAAGGATTCTCCGGCGGCGAGAAGAAGCGCAACGAGATTCTGCAAATGCTGGTGCTGCAGCCGAAGCTGGCGATGCTCGACGAGATCGACTCCGGCCTCGATATCGATGCCATGAAGGTCGTCGCCGACGGCGTCAACTCGCTGCGTGACGCTAATCGCGCCATTCTGCTGGTAACGCACTATCAGCGCCTGCTCAATCACATCGAGCCGGATCATGTTCATGTGCTGGTCGATGGTCGTATCGTCAAGAGCGGCGACAAGGACCTGGCGCTGGAACTCGAAGCCCGCGGTTACGATTGGGTGCTGGAGGGATCTGCCGCATGAGTGCACCGGAACGCTTTCTCGAGCGTCTGACCGCACGCCGCGCCGAAGACCCCAGCTGGGTCGCGGCACGGCGCCAGGCCGGCGCGGCGCGCTTCGAGGCAATGGGTTTTCCCACGCGACGTGACGAAGAGTGGAAATATACCGACGTGCGCCGTATTGCCGAGGGCGATTTCGCTCTGGCGACGGACGCCGCGTTCGACACTGCCCGCTTCGACGAGCAGCGCCTGGATATCGACGCCTATCGGCTGGTACTGGTCGACGGCGTGTTCAGTGCCGAGCTGTCCCGGCTCGACGGCCTGCCTGCCGGCGTTTCCCTCGAACCGCTGTCCAAGGCAATGGCTACCAACCACGAGGCAGTAGGCGGTTCGCTCGGCCGTCTGGCGGGTGTCGATTTCTCGCCGTTCACGGCGCTCAATACCGCCTTCGCCGAAGAGGGCGTCATCGTGCGTCTGGCACCCGGTACGGTGGTCGACAAGCCGATCTACGTGCTGCTGCTGTCGCGGGCCAACGAACGGCCGGTGATGAGCCATCCGCGGGTACTGATCGAAGCGGGCGCGCGCGCCGAGGCGACGATCGTCGAACATTATTCGGGCGAGCCCGACGCCGCCAATTTCACCAACGTGGTGACCGAAGTGCTGCTCGATCGCGGCGCCATCGTCGATCACTACAAGTTGCAGGAAGCGGCGCTGACGGATCTGCACGTGGCCAGCATCCACGTCGATCAGGGGCGCGACAGCCGCTTCAACTCGTACAACCTGAACCTTGGCGGGGCGCTGGTACGTACCGATCTGGTGACGGATATCAATGCCGAAGGCGCCGAAGCGGCCTATAACGGGTTGTTCTTCGTCCAGGGGCGTCAGCACGTCGACAACCACACGCTGGTCAATCACAACGCGCCGCGCACGTTCTCCAACGAGAACTACAAGGGTGTGCTAGATGACCGTTCTCGTGGCGTGTTCAACGGCAAAGTCTTCGTCAAGAAGGACGCGCAGCAGATCGAGGCGTACCAGAACAACGCCAACCTGCTGCTGTCCGACCGTGCCGAGATCGACACCAAGCCGGAGCTGGTGATCTACGCCGACGACGTCAAATGTTCCCACGGCGCTACCACAGGCCAACTGGACGAGGAAGCCGTCTATGCGCTGCGTAGCCGCGGCATCGACGAGCCGATGGCCCGGGCGCTGCTGACATTGGCCTTCGTCGGCGAAGTCATGGACAAGGTGCGCCTCAACGTCATCGCCGAGCGCGTCGAACGGGCCGTTGCGGGACGTCTGCCGGATCGTTTCAACCTGGCTGATCTGGTGGAAACCGCCGAGGCGATTCAGGAGGCTTGAGATGACCGCGATTACCGATCTGACGCTGGACCTGGCGGCAGTACGTCGGGATTTTCCGATTCTTGATCGAGAGGTGCACGGTCGACCGCTGATCTATCTCGATAATGCAGCTACCAGCCAGACGCCAGTAGCGGTCATCGACAGCCTCAGCGACTACTACCGTCGTTACAACGCCAACATCCATCGCGGGCTGCATACGTTAGCCGACGAGGCGACGGCAGCCTTCGAAGGCGTGCGCACCACGGTTCAGCGCCACCTCAATGCGTTCGAGCCGCGCGAGATCGTGTTCACGCGGGGGACCACCGAGGCGATCAACCTGGTCGCCAACAGCTGGGGCCGGGCCAACCTGAAGGCTGGCGACGAGGTGGTGATCTCATTGATGGAGCATCACTCCAACATCGTGCCCTGGCAGTTGCTCGAGCGTGAACTGGGTATCGCGATCAAGGTCATCCCCGTCGATGCGCGAGGTGTCCTCGATCTGGAGGCCTATCGCGAGATGCTGGGCGAGCGGACCAGGCTGGTCTGCGTCAACCACGTCTCCAACGCGCTGGGCACGATCAATCCCGTCGCCGAGATGGCGCGTGACGCCCATGTCCATGGTGCGCTCATGCTGGTCGACGGCGCCCAGGCGGTGCCGCATCAGGCGGTTGACGTGCAGGCGCTGGATGCCGACTTCTACGCCTTCTCGGGTCACAAGGTCTATGGGCCGATGGGAGCCGGGGCGCTGTATGCCAAGGCTTCCATCCTCGAGTCCATGCCGCCGTGGCAGGGTGGCGGGGAGATGATCTCTCGAGTCTCCTTCGATCGTGGCACTGAATTCGCGGCCGTTCCGCACCGGTTCGAGGCGGGAACGCCTTCGGTGGCCGATGTCATCGCGATGGGCGCGGGACTGGACTGGGTCAACGCGCTCGGCATCGAGCGGCTGTCGGCCTGGGAGCAGTGGTTGCTGGATCATGCGACCCAGAAGCTCGAGCAGATCGACGGGCTGAGAATCATTGGCACGGCACCGGAGAAGGCGGGCGTGATTTCGTTTCTCGTCGACGGTGCGCATGCCCAGGATATCGGTCTGTTGATCGACCAACTGGGTGTGGCGATTCGCACCGGGCATCACTGCGCCCAGCCGGTATTGAGTCATTTCGGTGTCGAGGCGACCTGTCGTGCCTCGCTGGCGGTCTACAACACGCCGGAAGAGGTCGATGCGTTCGTCGAGGCCTTGCAGCGCGTGCTGGGCATGCTGCGCTGAGCCGGTTCCGGCTTCCGGCGTGTCCGGGCCGGCAATTCTGTCAGGAGCAACGATGGATCCGCTAAACGAGGTCTACAAGGGTCAGGAAATGCCGCTGCAGCGGGATGTCGATGTCATTTCGATTCCGTTCGGCAAGACCATCACGCTGGCCGAGGACAGCACCGTGGTGGTGATGCAGGCCAAGGGCAACTCGATTACCGTCAGCTACGAAGGCCGTCTCTATCTGATCGAAGGCCATGATCTCGACGCGCTGGGGCTGAAGGCGCTCGAGCGGCCGACGCTGGATCCCGATGCGACGGAAGCGGAAATGGAAGCTTTCGTCTGGGAGCAGTTGCGGACATGCTTCGACCCGGAGATACCGGTCAACATCGTCGATCTGGGACTGGTCTATGGCTGTCGTATCGAGCGCCTGCTTACCGGCGAACGCATGGTGACCATTCGCATGACGCTGACGGCGCCCGGTTGCGGCATGGGCGACGTGATCGCTGAAGACGCGCGGCGCAAGATTCTCGGTGCGCCGCAGTTCTCCAAGGTTCACGTGGAAATCGTTTTCGATCCTCCCTGGAGCCGTGAGATGATGAGCGAAGAGGCGCGCCTGGAGCTGGGAATGTTCTAGGGTCGACGGGACCCTGGGCATGTGGCATGGAGTCAGGCTTTCCGGGCTGCGCGAGCCGGTTTTTTGGCAGGATAACGAACGCGACATGCTGATCGACATCCCGAATCGCTACTCGACTCCCGGCTGGGGCGCCCGACGATCGCTTTCCCCTCACCGTTACCGTGCCGTTCATCCATGCTCGAGCTGCTGAAGGGATTGCTCAAGACGCTGTTCGCTGGCCTGTTGCTGCTGGTGATCGGTGTCGTGGTGATCAATCTCTGGATACTCCAGAAGACCCACGCGCGCATCGAACACGAGGTGCCGCTGTGTGCCATGCAGCCGGTCGGGCTGGTCTTCGGTACCGCGCAGTGGCTGCGAGAGGGCGGTGCCAATCCCTACTATCAGGCCAGGATGGAGGCCTCGGCAGAGCTGCTGAGGCTTCACCGCGTTCAGCATCTGCTGCTTTCCGGCGATAACCGCACGCGGTACTACAACGAGCCCATCAGCATGTGGCGCTCCTTGCGTCATCGCAACGTCAGCGATGCTCACATGACGCTCGATTATGCCGGCTTCAGTACGTTCGATAGCGTGGTTCGTGCCAAGGAGGTGTTTGGTGCGGATCGCCTGATGCTGATTTCCCAGGGCTGGCACCTGCCACGGGCTCTGTTCATCGCCGAGGTTATGGGGATCGAGGCCACCGGCTGTGCGGTGCCCGATGATGGCGTCGAGGGAGAATGGCGGCTACGACTGCGCGAATGGCTCGCCCGTGCCGCTACCTTTGGCGATCTTTACGTCTGGGGGCGGAAGCCTTACTTCCTGGGACCTCTGGAGCCGATTCAGCTGTCATCGCCATGACACGTGCGCCGCGGCGCGAGTGTCGCCAGCAAGTTAGTTTGCTCTCAGGAACCGCTTCTCAGCGCTGGCGTTGCTGCAGCTTGTTGATCTCCCGAATCAGGGCTCGGCAGTTCTTCCAGCACCGTTCCAGCGCGGGCTCCAGGGCTTCCGGCAACGGGTGCGTGAACGCGGTGCCCAGTGCCTGCATCAATACGCGCTCCTGCTCGAGCAGCTCTCCGAGTAGTACGGCACTGTCGTTGCCGACGAAGCTCTTGATACGGCTCCAGAGCCAGAGGTAATCGTCGCGTTCGACATCGGCATCGCGAGGCAGTATATCGAGATGTTCGCGAACCAGTTGCTGCAGTTCGCGCATGGCGGCCCCACGTTCCTCGTAATGGGGTTTCAGGGCATTACGCAACGCCGGTCGCAGGCGATCGAGATTGTCCTGAAAGTAATCGAGACTGTCGGCCAGCGCTTCGAGTACGCTGTCCATCGCCACTTGGCGATTGTCGAGAAACATGTGCGGCCACCTCCTGAGGTGACACAAATTGTGCGGCCGGAAACACTGTTTTGCCACCCCCGGGCGCAGAAAAATTTAGGATTTTCGGCCATTTGTTCGACCGCTATCCATCAGCCCTTGGGTTTCGGCGGCGCTTTCCGTGGCGTGCTGGCATTTTTCTCCAGATGCTCGACGATCAGGCCCGCGATATCCTTGCCGGTCGCGGTTTCGATACCCTGCAGGCCAGGGGAGGAATTGACCTCCATGATCACCGGGCCATGGTTGGAGCGCAGCAGATCGACACCCGCCACGCCGAGCCCCATGGCCTTGGCTGCACGAATCGCGGTAGAGCGCTCTTCCGGCGTGATGCGGATGACGCTGGCGGTGCCGCCGCGGTGCAGGTTGGAACGGAATTCGCCGTCGGCAGCCTGACGTTTCATCGATGCCACGACCTTGTCGCCTATCACGAGACAGCGAATATCGGCGCCCTTGGCTTCCTTGATGTATTCCTGAACCATGATGTTCGCCTTCATGCCCATGAAAGCCTGGATGACCGACTCGGCGGCCTGGTTGGTTTCCGCCAGGACCACGCCGATGCCCTGCGTGCCTTCCAGCAGCTTGATCACCAACGGTGCGCCCTTAGCCATGGTGATCAGGTCGGGGATGTCGTCGGGCGAGTGGGCAAAGCCGGTGACCGGTAGTCCCAACCCTTTGCGAGAGAGCAGTTGCAGGGAGCGCAATTTATCTCGCGAGCGAGTGATCGCGACCGAGTCATTGAGCACGTACGTATTCATCATCTCGAACTGCCTCAGCACGGCACAGCCATAGAATGTGACCGACGCGCCGATACGCGGAACGATGGCATCGAAGGACTCGAGCTCTTCGCCCTTGTAATGAATCGAAGGGCGGTGCGAGGCGATGCTCATGTAACAGCGCAGCGTGTCGACGACTCTGACGGTATGGCCACGCTGCTCGGCGGCCTCGACCAGGCGGCGCGTCGAGTAGAGGTTGCGATTGCGTGACAGGATGCCGATATGCATGCGCTTGGGGCTCCGATGCGTGAATGGAAGGAAGGGCGAGGCGAAACGGGCCGTCAGGGTTCACCGTGCAGGAACGCGGCGCCAGGGGCAACCAGAAGCCGCCGCATGGCGCGCCTTCCCAGCAGCATGGGGTGGCGCATGTTGCTGCGATCGGTCAGGGTCAGCTCGATGGGGAAATCCAGCCCGCCGAGCAGAAGACGCGTACGAATGACATAGCGCCACTCCTGCTGGCCGTTGGAACTTCTCACCCGGCGACGATCGTGCAGAGGCAACTGACATTCATGGTGCGTGCTCTGCTGGCCACTTGAGCGGGTGATGAACCGAACCCACGGGTGACCGTTCTCCTCGTAGGGTTCGATCCGTTCCGCATGCAAGGCCGATGTCCTCGCGCCAGTGTCCGCCTTGCAGCAGAGTGTCATGTGCAGGTCCGGTAGCGTGACCATTTCACGTCGGCCGATGACCGCCTTGGCCTGGTAGGGTAGTGCTTTCATGGGTTCAAGCATTCCATTCTCTGACGAGCCGGCCCACGGCAGAGTTCGCCGGCGCCTGACGCAGCATCATCAATATGGGCAGGCGCAGGCGAGGGATCAATGCCAAATCATGGACGACGCGGCGGAAGTTGGCATTCCTGCAACTTGCCAGACGTTCCAGAAACCGCTCGAGCCGGGTTTCATGTTCGAGGTGCTGCCAGCCGCGGGCGGCGATGGCGGCGAGACAGTCGGCGGCCATGAGGTCGTCGTCTTCGAGAATACCATCGAGCCATTCTCCGACCCGGGGTTCGTCACTGCCCAGTAGCGCTCTCAGCAGGGCGCAGAACGTCTCTATATCCTGCGCTTCGCGGGCGGTGGCGAGGGCGTGCCAGAGAGTGGGAAGAAGCTCGGCCGGCGTATCGCCATGCTCCATCAGGTAGCACAGCGGCAGGATCACCTCGCGGGGCAGCGTGTTCAGGCGCAGCGCCAATGCCTCGATGACGGCGGGATCGCTGGCGACCACCTGATCGGCCAGCCCTTGGAGGCCGAGCATTTGCCAATTGAGAGCGTCGTCGCCGATGAGGTAACGGCGCGCCATGTCCGAATGCGATGACGACGGTTGCCCGAAATGGCGAGACAGGCGAGCATGCAGCAGCGCGCGCTGGTGCAGCTCCGGTTCGAATGCCAGTGGATTGTCCTGCATCAGATTGGGCGGCTCCAGCTTACCTTGTGCGAGACCGTTCTCTGACGGATCGGCAGCCTGGGTGCCCAGGGTCTGGAGCAGGCGATCGAGAAATCCGTCGCGCGCGGCAGGAACCAGCATGCCCTGTTCGTCCAGCGGTAACGACAGAAACCAGATCGCCGGATCCTGGTAGGTAGCTGGCCAGCGCAGGGCGCATGCGACCTGTGCATGGCCGTTCCAGGGTAGCGGCCATGGCTCGCGCTCCTGTTCGAAGGCAGCGAAAGTGTCCTGGCGCATTGGCGCCACACGTCGGCCCAGGGTCGACAGCGCAAGCTCTGCGCCGCTATGGGCGAAAAAATCGCTCAGCGTTTGCATGGTAGCGGTCGTCATTTTCATCAAGGCGCGCACTGTAACTTGCGGTGATGGCGCTGGATAGGGGGTGGCCAAAAATTGAACAGTTTCCGCCAAGGCATGGCTTGCGGCGCTCCGATCAAGGTGTCCCAAGTTTATCCACAGGCTCTTTCAGGGTTTCTGTGAGCAACCCTGAAGGCGCCATATCCAGACAGCAACAGGAGAGAGAATGAGTCCACACGATGAATTGGCCAGTGCCTTGCGTGAATTGGAAACGGCCCTGATGGAGGCCGGCTTCTGGGAGAAATCCCGGCCGGACGCTTCGGCGTTCGAAAGCCGGCAACCATTCTGCGTCGATACCATGTCACTGCCGCAATGGCTGCGGTACGTCTTTATCGCCCGTCTGCAGGCACTGATCGACGCCCGTGCGACCCTGCCGGAGAGCTGCGCGGTCGCGCCGGCAATGGAGGTGTGGCTCAAGGACGAACCGGCCTCGAGGAGAGAGCCGGTAATTCGTGAACTCGCCGTCGTCGACCGCATCGTCACCCAGGCGTGAGCGGTCACAGCGAGCATGGTCGTTCGCTTGCTGAATCGCGGACACAAAAAACCGGGCCCTGAGGCCCGGTTTTGCTATCGATCGCCGATCGCTTAGAAGCGAGCGGTAACACCGGCACCGACGGTGACCGGGTCGAGATCGATGTCGCGGCCGCCATCGATGTCGGCGCTGACATCGGTGTACTGCGCGAAAGCGTTAAAGCCGAAGTTTTCGGTGACGTTCAGGTCAACGCCCAACTGGCCGGCTGCGCCCCAGGAGTCGTCTACGCTGCCGACACCGCTCTCGTCGGAGAACGTGGTGTAGTTGACGCCGACACCAGCATAGGGCTGGACACGAGAGTCCATGCCGCCGAGCGGGTAGTACTGAGCCATCAGGTTAATCGGAACCTGCTTGAAGTTGCCGCCTTCAGCGTGAACCTTGGTTTCGGTCATGGAGCTCAGCTCGACACCGATCTTGTCGTGAACCATGTAACCCAGGCCCAGGTAGGCGCCCTTGTCGTTGTCATCGGTATAACCGGTGTCAACGTCGGTCTTGGCAACGCCCAGACGGCCGTAGAAGTCGCCAGCGCCGTAGGCGAAAGCGGCTTGGGTTCCGAATGCGCAAGCGCCGGCAACCACCAGTGCAGAAAACAGTTTGGTCTTGGTCATGATAAGTACTCCCTTCCTTTCATCATGAAGCCGTGTTACCGGCTTTCACATTCTATGAGACAACGTCCCTATGATAGGAAACAGTGTTTTTTATGTCCAGTAAAATTTTGAAACAGCGTTTTTTTACAGCTCCATAGGCGTTATGCCTGCTTGTGCGCAATCCGCTGCTACCGGCTAGGATTAGCGTAGTAGCGAATGGCTCGAGTTGCCAATACGAGATGAGATGGCAGCACATCGCGCAAGGAGTGCTCGTGGAGAGTCGTCAGAGAAACTGGATGTTGTCGATCGTGGTGCCGGTGATGAACGAGGAAACGGCCATCGAGCGGTTCCTGGAAGCCGTGGATTGCACGCTGGGCGATGCGGTGCCGCGACTGGAAATTCTGTTCGTCGACGACGGTTCCACCGATGCGACGCTGGCCACGCTGCGAGAGCGGGCAGCGCTGGATCCTCGCACTCGGGTGATATCGCTGACGCGCAATTTCGGCAAGGAGGCTGCCATGACCGCCGGTCTCGACCATGCGCGCGGTGATGCTGTGGTGCCGATGGATGTCGATCTGCAGGACCCGCCGGAGGTGATTCTGGAATTCATTCGTCTATGGCGGGAGCACGGCTACGACATGATCTACGGCATTCGGGGTTCGCGGGATGAAGATACCCAGGCGAAGCGGACCTCCGCGGGGCTTTTCTATCGCTTCTTCAACCGGCTGGCGGAGACGCCCATCCCCAGTAACGCGGGAGATTTCCGGCTGATGGATCGCCGTGTCGTCGAGGCGATCAAGCGATTGCCGGAGCGTAACCGGTTCATGAAAGGGCTGTTCAGCTGGCCCGGATACCGTTCGACCGGCATCTATTACAACCGGCCGGCGAGAGAGAGCGGAGAGAGCAAGTTCAACTTCTGGAAACTCTGGAACTTCGCCATCGACGGTTTCGTCAGCTTCTCGACCTGGCCGCTGCGCATCTGGATGTATTTCGGCGCGGTCATCGCGGGGCTCGCATTCCTCTACATTCTGCTGCTCGTGGGGCGTGTGATCGTGGTGGGCAGCGATGTCCCCGGCTATGCTTCTTTGATGACGGCGATCCTGTTCTTCGGCGGCATGCAACTGCTGTCCGTCGGGATTCTGGGCGAGTACGTGGGACGCCTGTTCATCGAAACCAAGCAGCGGCCGCTCTACCTGGTCGCCGAAGACAGCCTGGATGATAAAGATAGCCTGGCCAAAGCGGGTCTGGTCGATGAGGCCTCCCGCAACTCATGAAACGTCGACTCAAGCGCGAAGCCAAGACCGCCGCACGTTTCGGCCTGGTAGGCACGGCGGCGACGGCTGCCCATCTGTCGGTCGCGGCTGTCCTGAGCGCGCTATGGCCGGCGCTGTCGGAATTCATCGTCAACCTGTGCGGGTTTCTGGTGGCCTTCCAGATATCTCTCATTGGTCATCGGCGGCTGACATTCCGGCGCCGCGGGCGGGCAAAGCGCTTTTTCACGCTGGCGGTGCTGGGATTCGTGCTCAATAACGGGGTGCTGGCGGCGCTGCTGGCATCCACCAGGATCGCGGGATTCTGGGCCATCGTCATTGCTACGTTGACCGTGCCGTTGATCACCTACATCGGTTCGCGGCTGTGGGCGTTCCGCGAACATCATGTCTAGGGCCCGGAGGCGGAAAGGCTGCAGGCATGCATGGGTGGGCACGGCACCTTTCAGGCAAAGCCAGGGGGCACCTTTCAGGCAAAGCCAGGGCGGGGACGCGGGCCGGGTATCGGGAGGGCATGAACGGAGCATGAAAAAGGGCTCCCGCAGGAGCCCTTCGATGCCTAGAGTCCATCACGCACGCTTTGCTAACGCGAGATCTGCTTGTACTCCCCGGCATCGCTGGTCACGCTGCTAACCACCAGGATGGCGATGACGGAGGCGATGAAGCCGGGAATGATCTCGTAGACGCCGGGGCCCCCCATGAATTCACCGTTCCAGCCCAGCGAGATCCAGACGATGACGGTGAGAGCGCCCACCACCATGCCTGCGATGGCGCCAGCGCCATTGGTGCGCGACCACATCAGCGAGAGAAGGATCAACGGGCCGAATGCCGCACCGAAGCCGGCCCAGGCGTTGCTCACCAGCCCCAGCACCTGAGAGTCCGGGTCGGACGCAATCACGGCGGCCACCAGGCCAACCAGCACGACACTGAGACGGCCGACGGCCACGGTTTCCTTCTCCGTTGCTTCCTTGCGCAGGAACAGACGATAGAAATCCTCGGTCAGTGACGAGGAGGCCACCAGCAGCTGGCTGGAAATCGTACTCATAATCGCGGCAAGCAGCGCGGCATAGAGGAAGCCGGTGATCAGCGGATGGAACAGCAGATCCGCCAGGATGATGAAGATCGTTTCCGGATCCTCGACTTCCATACCGTTACGGATCGCATAGGCCCGGCCGAATATCCCCAGCGAGACAGCGCCGATCAGGGAGATGAGCATCCAGCTCATGCCGATGTTGCGGGCGACGGGTACATCCTTCAGCGACCGGATGGCCATGAAGCGCACGATGATATGCGGCTGTCCGAAATAGCCCAGCCCCCAGGTCACCGCGGAGAGCCAGCCGATGAAGGTCAGCCCATCTGTCCACGACAGAAGGGTGGGATCGACCTCGTTCAGGGTCTGCGAGGCTTGGGAGAAACCGCCGCCTCCTTCGCCGAAGATCACCACCGCCGGCATGATCACCAGTGCCAGCATCATGATGCAGCCCTGCACGAAGTCGGTCATGCTCACGGCCAAAAAGCCGCCAACGACCGTATATGTCAGGACCACGCCGAGCGTGATGATCACGCCTGCCGCATAGTCGCTCAGGCCACCGATGTTGATGACGTCGGCAAAGGCGCTTTCGAACAGCTTGCCGCCTGCCACCAGGCCGGACGCCGTGTAGACCGCGAAGAACACGACGATGACGATGGCAGAGACCGTTCGCAGCGACATGGCCCGGGTGGGGAACCGGTTTGCCAGGAAGGCCGGGATGGTGATCGCATTGCCATAGTGAACCGTCTGTTCACGAAGACGTGGCGCGACCAGAAGCCAGTTGAAAAAGGCGCCCACGAACAGGCCGATACCGATCCAGGCCGAGCCCAGGCCGGAGACGAACATCGCCCCGGGCAACCCCAGCAGCAGCCAGCCGCTCATGTCCGAGGCGCCGGCCGACAGCGCCGCCACCTGCGGGCTGAGCGTCCGGCCGCCCAGCATGTAGTCTTCCGACGTGGAAGTGGATGTGCGCATGGCGTAGAGGCCGATGGCGATCATGAGCGCAAAGTAGGCAAAAAGGCTTATCCAGACACCAATAGCCATAAAAACGTCTCCTGTTTCTTAATTATTAGGTTTTGTCTGAAAAGTCGTCGAGCGAAGGTCAGACAAGGCAAAAATCGGCGAAAAGACGGAGTTTACGCGGTGTAAATGAGTACTTTGAGCCGATTTTTAACGCCGTATGGCCGAGCGCAGGCAGTTTTCAGACAAAGCCTAGGCCGGACGTGGCGATCACTCGTCTCCCATGGCAAGCAGTGAGGCGTTCCCACCCAGCGCGGCCGTATTGATAGTGCGCGTCTTTTCGGTGGCGAAGCGTAACAGATAATGAGGGCCGCCCGCCTTGGGTCCGGTACCGGAAAATCCTTGTCCGCCGAACGGCTGGACACCGACGACGGCGCCGATGATGTCGCGATTGACATAGACGTTGCCGACGCGGATGCGGCTGGCGACATGGTTGGTGAAGTTCTCGTTGCGACTGTGAACGCCGAACGTCAGTCCGTAGCCCTTGGCATTGATGGAATCGATGACCGCTTCCAGTTGATCGGCGCGGTAGCGGGCGATGTGCAGCAGGGGGCCGAACTGTTCGGTTTCCATCGCTTCGATGCCGTCGATATTGAATGCCATCGGCGCAACGAAGGTGCCGTTGCCGGTCTGGGCCGGATCGAGCTTCGCTTCCGCGATCAGACGGCCTTCGACCTTCATGGTCTCGACATGCTTGAGCAGACCCTGGCGGGCGTCTTCATCGATGACCGGACCGACATCGGTGCCCAGGTCACGCGGATCGCCGATGCGCAGCTCGGCCATCGCGCCACGCAGAATCTCGATCACGCGATCGGCGATATCTTCCTGAAGATAGAGAACGCGCAGTGCGGAACAGCGCTGGCCGGCACTCTGGAATGCGGAATGGACGACATCGGCCACGACCTGTTCGGGCAGGGCGGTCGAGTCGACGATCATCGCGTTCATGCCGCCGGTCTCGGCGATCAGCGTGGGCAGCGCGGCATTTTCCCTGGCGGCCAAGGCCCGGTTGATGATCTGCGCGGTGTCGGTGGAGCCAGTGAAGACCACGCCGGTGATGCGCGGATCGCTGCTCAGGACGCTACCCACGGTGGGACCGTCGCCGGGCAGCAACTGCACCACGTCCCGGGGCATGCCGGCCTCGTACAGCAATTCGATCACGCGGTTGGCGACCAGCGAGGTCTGCTCGGCGGGCTTGGCAAGCACGGTATTGCCGGCCACCGCCGCTGCAAC
This sequence comes from Salinicola sp. 4072, assembly GCF_036663415.1. Classification (NCBI taxonomy): domain Bacteria; kingdom Pseudomonadati; phylum Pseudomonadota; class Gammaproteobacteria; order Oceanospirillales; family Halomonadaceae; genus Salinicola; species Salinicola sp. 4072. The sequence goes on from NZ_JAXOVV010000011.1 coordinate 16,563, forward strand.
GAGCTGTCCGGTAAAGATGGCGACGGGGAAGTTCCAGGGGCTGATCGCGGCGAAGACCCCTTTGCCCTGCAACACCAGCTCGTTGGACTCGCCGGTCGGCCCTGGCAACACGCTCGGCTCGGCAAACAGCTCGCGCGCGCGCGCTCCGTAGTAGCGGCAGAAATCCACCGCTTCGCGAATCTCGTCGACACCGTCGGTGAGCAGTTTGCCGCCCTCGCGGGAGCAGAGCGTCATCAGTTCCGCGAGATGCGTCTCCATCAGGTCGGCGTGGCGTTCGAGAATGGCCGCACGCTCCTCGACTGGCGTCTCGCTCCAGCGGGGGAAGGCTTGCCAGGCGATATCGACGGCCTTCTCGGCCTGCTCGCGCGTGGTCCATTGCACGCTGCCCACGGACTGACGGCGGTCGTACGGGCTGGTGACGCGCTGGCGCTGGCTCTCGTCGTCGGCGACATTGATTCCGAGCAGCGGCTTGACGTGATGCTCGCGCTCCATGAAGTCCGCCATGCGATCGACGAGCGGTTGATATTCGCTATTGATGTTCAAGTTGACGCCCTTGGAGTTCTTGCGTGTCGGACCATAGATCTGGCGCGGCAACGGGATCTTGGTATTGGCGAAGGTCGGGTATTGCTTGAGGGTGGCGATCGGGTGAACGCAGAGCGATTCCACCGGAACGCGCGGGTCGACCAGCTGATGGACGAATGACGAGTTGGCGCCATTTTCCAGCAGGCGCCGGACCAGGTAGGGCAGTAGATCCTTGTGTGCTCCCACCGGGGCGTAGATGCGGCAGTAGGTGCCTTCGGGCGCTCGTGACAGCGCGGCGTCGTAGAGGGCTTCTCCCATGCCGTGCAGGCGCTGAAATTCGAACGCGCGGTCGGCATGGTTGGCCCGTTCGAGAATGTTGGTGATGGTGTGCGCGTTATGCGTCGCGAACTGAGGGAAAATGCGGCCGCGAGTGTTCTCGGACAGCAGGAACTGGGCGCAGGCGAGATAGGCGACATCGGTACATGCCTTGCGGGTATAGACGGGGTAGCCGCCGACACCGAGTTTCTGCGACTCCTTGATTTCGGTATCCCAGTACGCGCCCTTGACCAGTCTCAGCGGAATCTCGTCGCCCTGTCGATCGGCCAGTCGGTTGATGTAGTGGAGGACCGGCAGCGCGCGCTTGGAATAGGCCTGGACCACCAGGCCGAAATGCCCCCAGCCACGACAGACATCGCTCTCGAAGACGGCGCGGAAGACCTCGAGCGACAGCTCGAGGCGGTCCACTTCTTCGGCGTCGATGGTCAGCGCCACATGGCGCTCGCGCGCCAGTTCGACGAGCTGCTTGACCGTACCGACGAGCTCTTCGAGTACCTGGGTGCGACGGCCGAATTCATAGCGCGGATGCAGCGCCGACAGCTTGATCGAGACGGACGGCGCCGGTGTCCTGGCGTCCAGCTTGAGGCTGGTTTCTCCCACCTTGAGAATCGCCGCGGCGTAATCGTCGAAATAGCGCTTGGCATCCTGACGGGTCCGGGCGGCTTCGCCCAGCATATCGTAGGAGTAGGTGTAGCCCTTGTTGAAGAGCGGCCGGGAGCGCTTGAGCGCTTCGTCGATCGTGCGGCCCAGCACGAACTGCTGCCCCATGATCTTCATCGCCTGGTACATCGCACTGCGAATGACCGGCTCGCCCATGCGGTTGACCATCTTGTTGATGAAGTTGGCCGGCTTGCCTTCTCGCGGCTTGTCCATCTGGATCACGTTGCCGGTCATCAGCAGGCCCCAGGTCGAGGCATTGACGAACCAGGATTCACTCTGGCCCAGATAACGCTTCCAGTCGGCGACCCCCAGCTTGTCCTCGATCAGCGCGTCGGCGGTGGCCTTGTCGGGAATGCGCAGCAGCGCTTCGGCCAGGCACATCAGTAATACGCCTTCCTGCGTGTCGAGGCTGTACTGCTGAAGCAGCTCATCGATGGAGTCGACGGCGGTATCCATGGCCCGGACATCGCGCACCAGCTGTGCTGTCTTGTCACCGATTCGTGCGAAATCGGCTTCACCGGCTCCCAGGAGCGTACACAGCTCGGTCAGATAGGCGTCTTCGTCGACGATGTAATGGTCGCTGATTCTGGCAAACAGGTCGTCGAGCGAAGTCTGCCAAGTGGCAGTGTCCAGCATTTGATCGGCTTTTAGCATTGTTGAAGCCCCTATAGCAGTATGGACCACTGCAGTATGGTCCACAGGAATCGGCGTTAGCCTCGGCGACCGCTCGCGGCAAGCAGGCGGTGGCCGTCAATAATGGAAGGCGTGGTGGCTGACTCTAAGCTCTGTCTGAAAAATCGACGAGCGATGGCCAGACAAGGCAAAAATCGGCGAAAAAGCGGAGTTTACAGGGAAGTAAATGAGCCTTTTGAGCCGATTTTTAACGCAGTATGGGCGAGCGCAGGCATTTTTCAGACAAAGCGTAGCGTGAAACAGGGGAAGGGTTCTTGCCAATTATCCGGGGGAGATTTGCGAAAAAGCCCGGGTTATCCGCTAGCGAGAGGGGTGACGCAGTTGCATGGGAGAGTGGCCGTAGCGACGGCGAAAGGCATGGCTCAGAGCGCTCTGGCTGGCGAATCCGGTGCGTTCCGCGATCTCGGCCAGTGGCATGTCGGTCAATGTCGTCAGCTCGCGAACCCGGGTCAGCCGCAACCGCATCACGAACTGATACGGCGTGATACCTGTCTGTTCGCGAAAGCGCTCGGAGAAGTGCGCCTCGCTGAGGCAGGCGAGATTGGCCAGGTCGGATACGCTCAGGCGCTGGTCCAGACGTTCCAGCACGAACTGCTCGAGTCGTTGAATGTCCAGCGACCGGCTGGTTCGCCTGGTCAGCGGCGGAGAGCGGAACGCCGCGCTGAGGCGGGCGTGCAGCGAACTCAGTAGCGTCGTGACCAGCAGATCCGCTGGCGCATGGCTGGCATGGGTCATCTCCTGAATCAGGAACTGGAGATAATGCTGCAGCGACTCGTCCAGCGAGAAATAGCCCGGACGGTCGAACAGGCTTCTCAACGGGCGGTGCATGCCGGTCAGGGAAGCGGCGTCGTCCGGCAGGTCGATGATCAACTGACGGTTGTCGCCAATTCCTTCGTAATAATGCTCGATATTGGCCGGCACCAGGCAACCGGAAAGCGGCGCCACGACGCCGCCCTGGCCGGCAATCTCGAATTCCGCGTAGCCGGACAGCCCGATCACGATCTGGTGATAGTCGTGATGATGATGCTGAATGGCGTTGTCGAGCGGCGCCAGGCGAATCGTGTCGGTCATGATGTCTGCCGCAAGAGAGCCGGATCAGGCACGATATTCGCCTCCCTGAAGCGCCTGGTGGGCAGCCAGATGATCGCGCAGCGCTACCAGCTCTTCACGTCCGCTGCGGGAAAACAGCGACCCGCCCTGGGCGACTTGCCAGGGGCGCCCGTGGGTTTCCATCAGATGCTGGCTTCGCCGGCGCAGGTTTTCCAGATAGGCATCGTGGCGGATCGGATAGCCGATCAGCGTATGCCAGCGTGCTTCGCTGGCACGGTTTTCCAGCACCGCATCGAAGAGATCGAGCAGATCCTGCGCCTGGGTGCGGTAACGGGGCGTTCGAGACAGCATCAGCGCCGTCACGGTGGCCACGCTGACCAGCAGACAGACGGCGAAAACCACGAGAAAGAGTGACATGGAGGCGCTCCGAGTGCGCGGCGACCGGCTCAGTTTACCACGTTGGTCGCCGCAGCCTCCAAACGAACGCAGACGCGACCGTTATCGGATCATGCCCAGCTCGCCACCGATCTCGCGGATGTCAGTGATCTGTTGATCGACGAAGCGGTTCAGCTCGTCGCCCGACTTGTGGAACGGCAGCAGGCCATTCTGGGTCATGGTCTGCTTCCATTGGGGAGAGGCGTAAAGATCGTTCAGTGTCTGTTTCCACCATGTGTAGCTCGCTTCGGAAGCGCCTGCGGGGGTATAGAATCCGCGCCAGTTGGGGGCGACCACATCGATGCCTTGCTCTCTTGCCGTAGGCATATCGGCCAGCTCGCCGGGCAAGCGGTCCTCGGCGAAGACTGCCAGAATGCGAAGATCGCCGCTGTCGACGAAACTCTTGGCTTCACTGAGGTCGCCGGTGAAGGCGTCGATGTGTCCGCCCAGCAACTGGCTGATCGCCACCGAGCCGGAATCGAAGGCCAGATACTTGATGTCGCGAATGGACTTGATACCGGCCTTGCGGGCAGCCATCAGTACCTTGATGTGATCGAAACCACCGGCAACGTCACCGCCGGAGAACGTCACGCTGCCGGCATCTGCCTTGAGGTCGTCGAGAAGCTCGTTAAGTGAGTGGTAGGGCGAGTCGGCCGCCACGGCGATCACGCCGTAGTCGGCGCCAAGCGTCGCCACCCAGCGAACCTGATCGGCATTGCCGTTGGGATAATTGCCCAGCGCCAGCTGCGTGGTCGTGGCGGTCGACGCCGCCACGATCAGATCGTCATCGCTGGAACGTTTCGCCTGTACATGGCTGAAGGCTACGCCGCCGCTTGCGCCGGGGACGTTGAGCGTCTGCATGGCCGCCGGGATCAGAGAGAGCTCCTGGAGCGCTCTGGCTACCGAACGACAGGTGAAGTCCCATCCTCCGCCCGGCTGGGCAGGCGCGATACAGTCGACCTTGCCTTGCGGCGCGGCGTGCACAGGAGCGGCAAGCATCACCGCCACCAAGGGCAGCGTTTGGCACGCAAGCTTGAAGAAATTGGCCGGAGAAGCAGTGATTCTGGAAGCAGAAGGGGAGGAGGAGCGCATGATATGAGTCCGTACGGTGTCTTCAGCGAAATATCAATATCGTTATTCAGGTCGCGCTTGTTGTCGGGTTGTGGGGCGACCGCGAGACAGTAATGGATTGGGGCGGCGTTCGCTATTGCCCTTTGGCGGGAGCTGGCTGGCGGCGAACAGCGAGATGACGGGAAAAAAAGCGAGCGAGAGACATCGTACCGACAAAAAATCGCCGCGCATGGCGCGGCGATAACGATCGTTACAGTAAGCTCGAGAAACCGCATAGCAACTGCTGTGTCGAATCTCTTGCTTGTTCTTGTGAGCGGCAATCGACGAAAAAGTTCCCCGGCGGCAGAAATCCGGCTTCTCGAAGAGGGTTGTCTGGACGTCGTGCCTCGCCATTCGGCAGCAGAAAACATCGCAGATAGCGCATCAGCGGTTTCCAATCCGTGGCGAGGTGTGAATAATCGAGACCTTTACGCCTTAGACTAAAGTAGGGGTAGCTTGTGGCTGACACATTCGAGACCGGCGCTGCGAAGCCGTCGCGGCGGTTTGCTCTGTTGATAGAGCTGGCGCTGGCCGTAGGTGGATTCGCCATCGGGGTCGGCGAATTCACCATCATGGGGCTGATGCCCAACGTGGCCGAGGCGTTGAACATTTCGGAGCCGCAGGTTGGCAACGTCATCAGTGCCTATGCGCTGGGGGTGGTCGTTGGCGCGCCCTTGATCGCCGTCATGGGCTCGCATTTCTATCGACGCCATCTCCTGCTGATGCTGATGGCGTTTTTTGCGCTGGGCAACATCGCCAGTGCTCTGGCGCCCAATTATCACACCCTGATGATCTTCCGCTTCATCTCGGGATTGCCGCACGGCGCCTATTTCGGCGTGGCGTCTCTGGTCGCGGCCTCGCTGGTTCCGACGCACAAGCGTGCGCAGGCGGTCAGCCGGGTCATGTCGGGGCTGACGATCGCCATGCTGGTAGGCAATCCCTTCGCCACCTGGTTGAGCCAGATGATGAGCTGGCGTCTTGCCTTCGCGATGGTCGGCGGCATCGCCATTCTCACGGTGGTGCTGGTGTTCATCTATCTGCCGTTGAATCGCCAGGAGAAGCGCAACAGCCCTGCTCAGGAACTGACGGCGCTCAAGCGCTCCCAAGTCTGGCTGACGCTGGGTGTCGGGGCGATCGGCTTCGCCGGCATGTTCTGCGTATTCAGCTATCTGGCACCGGTGCTGATCAACGTGACTCAGGTGTCGCCCTACTGGATACCGGTCGCTCAGGCGGCATTCGGTGCGGGCGCCATCATCGGCAATATCGTCGGCGGGAAGCTCTATGACCGGATGCAGCTCAAGGGCGTCGGCTGGCTGCTGGTCTGGTGCATTGCCATCCTGCTTCTGTTTCCGCTGGCGGCGCAGTCGCTCTGGTCGATACTGCTGATTTGCATAGCCATCGGCACCATGGTCTCACTGTCGCCGGCACTGCAGACACGCCTGATGGATGTGGCGGCAGATGCGCAAACGCTGGCGGCTGCGTCCAACCATGCGGCCTTCAATGTCGCGAATGCCCTGGGGCCATGGCTGGGCGGGGTGGCCATTGGTGCGGGTTTCGGATGGACCGTGACCGGTTATGTCGGCGCGGCTACTGCGGCGGGCGGGCTGGTCGTGTTCTTCTTTGCCTATCGCCAGCAACAGCGCCACGGCTGAACGAAGGCAATTGAACAGGATTGCCTGATAAGGGCCGGGCCACGCGGTGATTCAGCGATCGCCGCGTGGCCGGATCGGCACTGTCTACATTGCGAATTCCAGACTACAGATTTCAAACTCCGAATTTCAGGCAAGGAATTTCAGGCCTGAATTCCAGGGTACGGCTATCCAGGCTGCTACTGACGACACCAGCGGGCTCTGATATAGCCTACGATGCGAAAGGGGGGGTGGCGGACGCTTTCCACGGTCGCGCCTTGAAGCTGTTCACCGCTGACCCGCATTCTGCCGGAAGCGAGATGTTCCAGATACTGGATCTGCAACAGACCCTCGCGCTCCAGCAGATACAGTCCGTCCTGCTGGAACTTGTCGCAAGGCGCGATGGCGGCGAGGTCTCCTTCGAACAGAAAATCGAAAGACTCGTTCTCCGCTGGCGTTACCAGGTGACAGTCCTGAGTCAGCATCTGTAGCGTGGACATCTCTCCCGGTTCGTCTTCCCGCTGCTCCCAGGGTGCCGCAAGATTCGCCTGCAGGCTGAGCACGGTCCCGCCTGACGTACGAGAGGCGGCCGCCATTGCGTTTAACGAGTCATCATCGAGCAGCTGTTTGATCGAGCAGCACAGCGCCGAGGTCAGCGCGACCAGGCGCTCATGGCCGATCTGCTTGATCGTGCCTGATTCCCAGTAGGAGATCGTGACGTCGGAGACGCCTACCCGTCTTGCGAGCGCGGCCTTGCTCATGCCGGCCTGAAGGCGTAGCTGTTTGATTCGTGGTCCTAACCCGTCCATCCATGAATCTCGCCTGCGTTATTGATGCAGTGAGGATATCCACTCACCGCCGAAGTATGTTTCGGGTTACGAACTTGTCGCCCGAAACCTTCTGGAAATTCTTATCGTGATTCATGTTTGCGGTCGTCTGCGTGTGCCGTGAGGACGGGAAGCCGGCACTTCGGAAGTGCAGTCGATCAGTCCGATAGTAGTCCGTCGTCGGCATTGCCACCATCGAAAAGCGCCGAAGACGACGAGTCGGGCGCTGCAGCCCGTCGCCTTGGGGGCGTATAATGTGGCGGCTCGTTCATCAACGGAATGGATTTCATGACGGTACGCACGCGTATTGCGCCTTCGCCCACCGGCGATCCGCACGTCGGCACGGCTTACATCGCCCTCTTCAATCTCTGCTTCGCTCGCCAGCATGGTGGGCAGTTCGTTCTGCGCATCGAGGATACCGACCGCCAGCGTTCTACGCCTGAGTCGGAGCAGATGATTCTCGATTCTTTGCGCTGGCTAGGGCTGGATTGGGACGAAGGGCCAGATGTCGGCGGCCCGCACGGTCCCTATCGGCAAAGCGAGCGCGGCGATATCTACGCCGAGCATGCCCAACAGCTGCTGGAGCGCGGGCACGCTTTCAAATGCTATCGCACCAGCGAAGAGCTCGACGCCTTGCGGGAAGAGCGCAAGGCAGCGGGGCTTCATCTGGCATTGAAGCCGCAGGATCTCGCTCTGGATCCGGAAGAGCAGCGGCGACGGGAGGCCGAGGGCTATCCCTACGTCATTCGAATGAATGTGCCTTCCGAAGGTGTGTGCGAAGTCGACGACATGCTGCGTGGGCGGATCGAGGTCGACTGGGCACAGGTAGATGCCCAGATCCTGATGAAGTCGGACGGTATGCCGACCTACCATCTCGCCAATGTGGTCGACGACCACCTGATGGGAATCACTCACGTCCTGAGAGGCGAGGAGTGGATCAATTCGGCGCCCAAGCACAAGCTGCTTTACGAATATTTCGGCTGGTCCATGCCGCAGCTGTGTCATATGCCGCTGCTTCGCAATCCTGACAAATCGAAGCTGTCCAAGCGCAAGAACCCTACCTCGATCAACTATTATCGGCGCATGGGGTTCCTGCCGCAGGCCGTGACCAACTATCTGGGCCGGATGGGGTGGTCGATGCCGGACGAGCGCGAGAAATTCAGCCTCGACGACATGATGGCTCACTTCGACATACAGCGGGTTTCGCTAGGGGGGCCGGTATTCGATCTCGACAAGCTGACCTGGCTCAACGGTGTCTACATTCGCGAGGATCTCGATGACGCGGCGCTGATGAAAGCGTTGCGTGACTGGTCGTTCAACGAGGCGTATGTCGGCCAGATCCTTCCGCAGATCCGGCCGCGTATCTCGACGCTGTCGGATGCCATGCCGCTGGCCGGGCATTTCTTCGCGGGGCTGCCCGACGTTCGCGAGGCCAGCTTTGCCGATCTCGACCTCGAGCGCGATACCTTGGTGGCGCTGTTGCAGTTCCTGGTCTGGCGACTGGAAACCGTGACGCGCTGGGAAAAGGAGGAGCTGCTGGCCCAGGTCAAGCTTCTGGCCGAGCACTTCGAGTTGAAGATGAAAGTCTTTCTGGCTCCCGTGTTCATTGCGGTGACGGGCAGCGCCCATTCGACGTCGGTGCTCGATGCCATGGCGATTCTCGGATCGGATATGACACGGGCTCGTCTCCGGCATGCTATCGAGGTGTTGGGTGGCGTTTCCAAGAAGCAGGCTAAACGCTTGGAAAAGCAGTATCGGGAGCTATAGCGCGTCAGGATGCTGGTTCGGATCGAACCGCCGAGTTTTTCTGGTAATAAAGCGTTGACTTATCAGTGAGATGACCGTATATTTCGCCCCGTTCTTGAGACGGGGCCTTAGCTCAGCTGGGAGAGCGCAACACTGGCAGTGTTGAGGTCAGCGGTTCGATCCCGCTAGGCTCCACCACAAGAACCAGCCAACAGGCTGTTTTCCGCGTCCCATTCGTCTAGTGGTCCAGGACACCGCCCTTTCACGGCGGTAACAGGGGTTCGAACCCCCTATGGGACGCCACTCTATTTCATTCCTTCCTTCTGTTTCTTCTTCGATACCGGGTTTTCCGGGTATCTGCAGCTGTTGATAACCTCTCTGATTTTGCTGTCGAAATGCTTGACATCGGCAGGCTTTTCCACTGTTCGCTCCTCGCTTGTTGGCGCCACGGCTAACTTGCTGAAAATACGTGGATGTAGATTTTTTTCATAAAAATCAGTGCTTTATATTTGATTAAAATTTAGGCAATTTGCTGCCAGGGCGCTTCTGAAGGCGGTTTGGTGACATTATCGAAGGGTTTTGAACAGGGTTATCCACAGGAAGTGTGGAAATCTTCCGTGCCGCTGGGCAGGCACAAAAAAGCCGCCGACAGAAGTCGGCGGCTTGCGTTCCAGTGCCATATCAGGTCAAGCGTTATTTCTTGGGGTAATCGCGCTTGTCATAGCCGGTATAGAGCTGGCGAGGCCGGCTGATTCGATAGCCGTTGGTGATCATCTCGTTCCAGTGAGAGATCCAGCCAACGGTTCGTGCCATCGCGAAGATGACGGTGAACATATTGGTCGGAATGCCAATGGCCTTGAGAATGATGCCTGAATAGAAGTCGACATTGGGGTAGAGCTTGCGCTCGATGAAGTATTCGTCTTCCAGGGCGATCTGCTCCAGGCGCTTGGCGATCTGCAGCTGTGGGTCGTCGCCGATCCCCAGCTCGCCCAGCACCTCATCGCACGTCTCCTTCATCACTTTGGCGCGCGGGTCGAAGTTGCGGTAGACCCGGTGACCGAAGCCCATCAGCTTGAACGGATCCTCCTTGTCTTTGGCCTTATCGATGAAGCGCTGAATGTTTTCTTCGGAGTCGTCGCCGATCTCGTCCAGCATGGCCAGGACCGCCTCGTTGGCGCCGCCATGTGCCGGCCCCCAGAGTGCAGCGATGCCGGCACTGATGCAGGCGAAAGGATTGGCGCCGGTCGAGCCCGCCAAGCGTACGGTGGACGTCGAGGCGTTCTGCTCATGATCCGCGTGAAGCATGAATATACGATCCATCGCCTTGGCGATGACCGGATTGACCTCGTAGTTCTCGCACGGATTGCCGAACATCATGTACAGGAAGTTTTCCGAGTAATTGAGGTCATTACGCGGGTACATGAATGGCTGGCCGATGTTGTATTTGTGGCACATCGCCGCCAGGGTCGGCATCTTGGCGATCAGGCGAATGGCGCTGACGTGGCGCTGGTCGGCCTGCGTGATGTCGAGATTATCGTGATAGAAAGCTGCCAGCCCGCCCACGACGCCGCAGAGAACGGCCATCGGGTGTGCGTCGCGTCGGAAGCCCTTGTAGAAGTTGACGATCTGCTCGTGAACCATGGTGTGGCGGGCAATCGTGCTTCTGAACGTCTCGTACTCGTCGGGGGAGGGGAGCTCGCCGAACATCAGCAGATAGCAGAGCTCTACATAGTTGGAGCTTTCGGCCAGTTGTTCGATGGGATAGCCACGATGAAGCAGTGTGCCGGCGGCGCCATCGATGTAAGTGATGCCGGACTCGCACGAAGCAGTAGCAACGAAGCCAGGGTCGTAGGTAAACAGGCCTTCTGCGGTCAGGCCGCGGACGTCGATGACGTCGGGACCAGCGGTACCGGGGTATACCGGTAGCTCAATGGCATTGTCGACACCATCGACCGATAATTTCGCTTTTCTGTCAGCCATTATGGCCTCCTTTATCGTGACATAAGCCTTTGTCTTTACTGCCGTGCGGGCGAAAAATAGTTCGCCCACTATAGATTTCCGCGGGGGATTGTCAATTCGCCTGGGTCGCCCTTGTGCCGTGGCTTCGGCGTTGTTGCCGAGTTGCAAGGTGGCGGAGGGGGCGGGCTTGTGCGAAGGGAGCTCGTTGTTCTGCCAATCTAGCCACTATCATACCAATTGAGAGGGGCAGGCTGACAGTAACGAAAGAATTTGAGCCAAATGTCGACAACCCGAAGGCCGTGCTGGCGCGGTTCTGGCGCATTTCTTCCGTCTTTGGACGCCGGAGCGATTTGTCATACGGTTGCCCAAACCCTATAATCTGCTACCGCACGATATGGCATCGTCAGCCGGTTTGGGCCGCATCGGAACTGCTTCCGCGACCGTGATCCTGCTTCTAAAAACCACCGCCCCTGAACGGGCACAACCCGTCAGGGTTAAGAGAGTGTTTAAGAGCCGTGAATAGCAAACGTCCAGTAAACCTCGACCTATCCACCATCCATTTTCCACTTCCCGCACTCACCTCCATCGCACATCGCATTACCGGCGTCATCTTGTTCGTCGGGCTGATCTTCGGCTTCTGGGCGCTGGATGCTTCGCTGTCCTCTCCCGAGGGGTTCGAATCAGTACGCGACGCGCTGGCGAATAACGTGTTGGCGAAACTGATCGCCTGGGGCCTGCTGTCGGCACTCGGCTTTCACTTCGTGGCGGGAATCAAGCACCTGCTCATGGACACCGGTTACGGTGTCGATCTTGAAGGTGGCAATCGCAAGGCGCAAATCACGGTCGTGATCAGTGCTGTCCTGGTGGTTCTGGCGGGAGTCTGGGTATGGTAACCAATATTACGAATCTCGGTCGCAGCGGGCTGTCGGACTGGCTCATTCAGCGCGTGTCCGCCGTCGTTCTGGCGCTTTACACGCTGTTCGTCGTGGCCTACCTGCTGTTCCATCCCAATCTGGACTACGCCACCTGGAGTGGCCTGTTCGCCCAGACCTGGATGCGTATCTTTTCCTTGCTGGCCTTCATTTCCATGGCCGCTCACGCTTGGGTCGGTCTGTGGACGGTTTCCACCGACTATCTCAAACACACCGGTGTTCGCTTCGGCTTCCAGGCCATCGTGATTCTCGCCATCTTCGTTTTTCTGGTGTGGGGCGTTCAAGTCCTCTGGGGAGCCTGATTCATGTCTACCATGCGTAACCTGACATTCGACGCCATCATCATCGGTGGTGGCGGTTCCGGCCTGCGAGCGGCGCTCGAGCTGGCCAAATCCGGCAAGAAGACTGCCGTGCTGTCCAAGGTCTTTCCGACCCGTTCGCACACGGTGTCCGCACAGGGCGGTATTACCTGTGCCATTGCCTCGGCCGATCCCAACGACGATTGGCGCTGGCACATGTACGACACCGTCAAGGGTGGCGACTACATTGCTGACCAGGACGCCGCGGAGTATCTGTGCTCCGAGGGGCCCAAGGCGGTCTTCGAACTCGAACATATGGGCCTGCCGTTCTCGCGCTTCGACAATGGTCGTATCTACCAGCGTCCTTTCGGTGGTCAGTCCAAGGATTTCGGTAAGGGTGGCCAAGCGGCGCGTACTTGCGCAGCTGCAGACCGTACCGGCCACGCGCTGCTACACACGTTGTATCAGAACAATCTGAAAAACAACACCGTCTTCCTGGACGAGTGGTATGCCATCGATCTGGTGAAGAATGCCAACGGCGACGTGGTCGGTTGTATCGCGCTGTGCATCGAAACCGGCGAAGTCGTGCACGTCAAATCCAAGGCGACGGTGCTGGCGACCGGCGGGGCAGGGCGTATCTTCGCTTCGACCACCAACGCGCTGATCAACACCGGCGACGGCATCGGCATGGCGCTGCGTGCCGGCTTCCCGATGCAGGACATGGAAATGTGGCAGTTCCATCCGACCGGTATCTACGGTGCGGGGACTCTGGTCACGGAAGGCTGCCGCGGTGAAGGTGGCTACCTGATCAACAAGGACGGCGAGCGCTTCATGGAGCGTTACGCGCCCAACGCCAAGGATCTCGCCGGTCGCGATGTGGTGGCACGCTCCATGGTCATGGAAGTGCTGGAAGGTCGTGGCTGCGGCGAGAACGGCGATCACGTCATGCTCAAGCTCGACCACCTGGGTGAAGAGGTGCTGATGAAGCGCCTGCCGGGTATCGTCGAACTCTCCAAGACCTTCGCGCACGTGGATCCGGTCAAGGAGCCGATTCCGGTCACGCCGACCTGCCACTACATGATGGGGGGTATTCCCACCAACGTGCATGGGCAAGCCATCATGCAGGACGGCGATGGCAACGATCAGATCATCAATGGTCTGTTTGCCTGCGGTGAAGCTGCGTGTGTTTCGGTGCACGGCGCCAATCGTCTGGGCGGTAATTCGCTATTGGATCTGGTGGTGTTCGGTCGTGCTGCCGGCATCTACATCGACAAGGCGCTCAGCGAAGGGATCGAGTATCTCGACGCTTCCGCGTCGGATGTCGAACGTGCTACGAGCCGTCTGGCGCGCTGGAACGAGTCCGGTGGCGGCGAGTCGGTTTCCGAGCTCAAGGCCGAGCTGCAGAACACCATGCAGAATGCATTCGGTGTCTTCCGCCAGGAAGACAACATGCAGGAAGGTGTCAAGAAGCTGGCGGAGCTGCGTGAGCGTATCGGACAGGCGCATCTGGGTGACAAGTCCGACGTCTTCAACACGGCGCGTGTCGAGGCGCTCGAGCTAGACAATCTACTGGAAGTGGCCGAAGCCACCGCCATCGCGGCACTGGAACGCAAGGAGAGCCGTGGGGCTCACTCTCGCTACGATTATCCGGATCGCGATGACGTCAACTGGCTCAAGCACTCGCTCTTTCATCCGGGCGAAAAGACCGTGACCAAGCGTGAAGTCAACTTCACGCCCAAGACGGTCGACACTTTCGAGCCGAAAGTCCGTACCTATTAAGAGGGTTGTCACCGATGTCCAGTCTTCAGGTTTCCGTTTATCGCTACAACCCTGAGACCGACTCCGCACCGTACATGCAGGAGTTCCAGATCGATACCCAGGGCCGCGATCTGATGGTTCTCAACATCCTGACCATGATCAAGGATCAGGATAGCTCGATGGCGTTTCGTCGCAGCTGCCGCGAGGGCGTTTGCGGCTCTGACGGGATGAACATGAACGGCACCAACGGCCTGGCGTGCATCACGCCGCTGTCGTCCGTGGTCAAGGACAACAAGCTGGTGCTGCGGCCGCTGCCTGGTCTGCCTGTCATGCGTGACCTGGTGGTCGACATGGGGCTGTTCTACAAGCAGTACGAGCGTATGCAGCCGTATCTGCAGAACGATACGGCAGCGCCGGCGATCGAGCGTCTGCAGTCCCCGGAAGAGCGTGACAAGCTGGACGGTCTGTACGAGTGCATTCTGTGTGCCTGCTGCTCGACCTCCTGCCCGTCGTTCTGGTGGAACCCGGACAAGTTCGTCGGTCCGGCCGGTCTCTTGCAGGCCTACCGTTTCCTGGCGGACTCTCGCGACAACGCGACGCAGGCCCGTCTGGCCGAACTGGAAGATCCGTTCAGTCTGTTCCGGTGTCGCGGCATCATGAACTGTGTCGCGGTTTGTCCCAAGGGGCTGAATCCGACTCGGGCGATCGGAAAAATCCGTGAAATGCTGCTGTCCAACGCGACTTGATGGTCAGGGGCGGCATCTACGACTTAAATCGTAGCGCTTGGCTTGTTATCATGTCGCCACGCTATTGGCTGCGACGCGTTGTCGCAGCCGATCCAGCTCAAGATATTGGCCGGTGCCTCGCGCACCGGCTTTTAACGATCATGACGACGCCTTGAATTGGCATGGTCGTTGGCCGTCTCGCGACGGTTCCGGAGTGACGCCGAGGCGCGCAGCTGCGACCGGCGCCGACAACACCCCATCAGTGTAGGGTGAACGAGAGATGCAAGAAGGCATAATGGAGTTGATGTGGCGCACTTCCCATATGAGCGGCGGCAACGCCCACTATGTGGAAGCGCTCTACGAGCAGTATCTGAATGACCCCGCGACTGTCCCCGATGAATGGCGCCAAGCGTTTGATCAGTTGCCGCGCCTGGAAGGCACTCCCTCCCAAGACGTTCCTCTCAGCCCCATTCGGGAACAGTTCTACCAGCTGGCGCGCGAGCGTCGTCCCACCGTATCGGCCGCCACCGGCAGCAGCGAAAACCGTAAGCAGGTCAAGGTTCTTCAACTGATCAATGCCTATCGGTTCCGTGGCCATCAGCGTGCCAATATCGATCCGCTCGGTTTGCGCAAGCCCGATACGGTCCCTGACCTCGATTTCTCTTTCCATGACTTGACCCAGGCCGACATGAACACCGAGTTCCAGACCGGTTCGTTCTTCCTGGGCAAGGAAGAGGCGCCGCTCAAGGAGATCGTCGAGGCGCTGGAGCAGACCTACTGCCGCTCGATCGGCTGTGAGTTCATGCACATCGTCAACACCGAAGAGAAGCGTTGGCTGCAGCAGCGCTTCGAGTCGGTGCGTTCCAAGCCGAAGTACAGCCAGAGCGAACGGGAGCATCTGCTCGAGCGCCTGACCGCCGCTGAAGGGCTGGAAAGCTATCTTGCTTCCAAGTATCCCGGCACCAAGCGTTTCGGCCTGGAGGGTGGCGAATCCTTCATTCCGATGATGGACGAGGTAATCCAGCGCAGCGGCAACTACGGCGTCAAGGAAGTGGTGATCGGCATGGCCCACCGCGGCCGTCTCAACCTGCTGGTCAATATCCTTGGCAAGAGCCCGTCGGAACTGATCGACGAGTTCGACGGCAAGAAGCAGATCGAGCAAGGGTCGGGCGACGTCAAATATCACCAGGGCTTCAGCTCCAACGTGATGACGCCCGGAGGCGAGGTCCACCTGGCGCTGGCGTTCAACCCGTCGCATCTGGAAATCGTTTCGCCGGTGGTGGAAGGGTCCGTTCGCGCTCGTCAGGATCGCCGCCAGGACGTCGAAGGCAAGCAGGTCTTGCCGGTCGTGGTGCATGGCGATGCCGCCTTCGCCGGTCAGGGCGTGGTGATGGAAACCTTCCAGATGTCGCAGACCCGCGGTTACAAGACCGGCGGCACGCTGCACATCGTGATCAACAATCAGGTCGGTTTCACGACGTCGCGCGCCGATGACGCGCGCTCCACCGAGTATTGCACCGATATCGCCAAGATGGTTCAGGCGCCGATCTTCCACGTCAATGGTGACGATCCGGAAGCGGTGTTGCATGCGACCCGGGTCGCCGTCGACTATCGCAAGGAGTTCCAGCGCGATGTCGTCATCGATCTGGTCTGCTACCGTCGCCGGGGACACAACGAGGCCGACGAACCTTCCGGTACGCAGCCGCTGATGTACGCCAAGATCAAGTCGCACAAGTCGACGCGTACCCTGTACGTGGAACAGCTGATCAAGGAGGGCGTGCTGACCGAGGATCAGGCCAAGCAAATGGGCGAGCAGTATCGCGACGACCTGATGGCCGGCAATCACGTTGCCAATGCCCTGGTCAAGCAGCCCAATACGGGCTTGTTCGTCGACTGGACGCCGTATCTCGGCCACGAGTGGAGCGGCGACACCGATACCAGCTGTGATCTCGAACATCTGACGCAACTGGCGCAGAAGATGAGCGAGATTCCCAACGGGATCGACGTGCAGCGGCAGGTGGCGCGAGTCTATGAAGAGCGGCGCAAGATGCTGGCCGGCAACCAGCCGCTCAACTGGGGCTTTGCCGAAACGCTGGCTTACGCCACCCTGGTCGATGCCGGTCATCCGGTCCGCCTGACCGGACAGGATACCGGCCGCGGGACGTTCTCCCACCGTCATGCCGTGGTGCATAACCAGGCCGACGCCTCGACTTATGTTCCGCTTCAGCACATCAAGGACGATCAGCCCTCGTTTGCCATCTATGACTCCTTCCTTTCGGAAGAGGCCGTGCTGGCGTTCGAATACGGCTATGCGACGACTGCGCCCAACTCGTTGATCATCTGGGAAGCCCAGTTCGGTGACTTCTTTAACGGCGCTCAGGTCGTGGTCGACCAGTTCATCTCCTCGGGCGAGTCGAAATGGGCGCGTCTGTGCGGACTGACGCTGCTGTTGCCGCATGGATACGAAGGCCAGGGCCCTGAGCATTCCTCGGCGCGTCTGGAGCGTTTCCTGCAGCTGTGCGCCGAGCACAACATGCAGGTCTGCGTACCGACCACGCCGGCCCAGATCTTCCACTTGCTGCGCCGCCAGGTAATCCGTCCGCTGCGCAAGCCGCTGGTGGTGTTGTCGCCGAAGAGCCTGCTGCGCCACAAGGACGCGACTTCGACCATGGAAGAGCTGGCCGAAGGCCGTTTCCAGATGGTCATTCCCGACGTTGGCGAACGGGATCCCCAGCAGGTCAAGCGAGCCGTCCTCTGCTCGGGCAAGGTCTACTACGATCTGGCGACCTATCGTTCTGAAAACGAGCGTGACGACACGGCAATCATCCGTGTCGAGCAGCTCTACCCGTTCCCCAAGGACGAGCTGTTGGAAGCGCTCAGGACCTATCCGAATTTGGAGCAGGTCGTCTGGTGTCAGGAAGAGCCGCTCAACCAGGGCGCCTGGTATCAGAGCCAGCATCATCTGCGCCTGGTGGCGAGCATGGTGCGCGAAGGGTTGGACCACAGCCTCAAGTTCGCTGGTCGTCCGGCATCTGCCGCGCCAGCCGCAGGCTATATGTCTGTCCACGTGGCACAGCAGAGCCAACTGGTCGACGACGCTTTCAACGCGTAAGGCGCCTTGCCGCTGAGACAGGCGCGAGAGAAAAGAGACTAAGGATACGACATGGCTACTGATATCAAAGCGCCGAGTTTTCCCGAATCCGTTGCCGAGGGAACGGTCGCCACTTGGCACAAGAAAGTGGGCGACAGCGTCGAGCGCGATGAGTTGATCGTCGAGATCGAAACCGACAAGGTCGTCCTCGAAGTGGTGGCGCCCGAGGCCGGCACGCTCTCCGAGATCAAGATCGAGGAAGGCGATACCTGCGAGTCCGAGCAGGTGCTGGGTGTTCTCGGTGCTGCCTCCGAGGGTGGCAAGAGCGAGGCCAGGAGCGAAGAAAAATCAGGCGGTGAGCAGAAGTCGGGCGGTGAAGAGAAGGCGGCTGCCAAGCCCGCTGCCGCCGGCAAGAGCTTTGACGTCAAGGCGCCGAGCTTCCCGGAATCCGTGCAGGAAGGCACCGTCGCCAGCTGGAACAAGAAAGTCGGCGAAGCGGTCAAGCGTGACGAGGTGCTGGCCGAAATCGAGACCGACAAGGTCGTGCTGGAAGTGGTCGCTCCGGCTGACGGCGCGCTTTCCGAAATCAAGGTTCAGGAAGGCGAAGTCGTCGAGTCCGAGGCTCTGCTGGCGACCTTCTCCGAAGGTGCAGATGGCGCTGGTGATAGCGGCGCTTCCGCTGAGTCCGCCGGTAACCAGGACGAGGCGCCTGCCGCCGATGGTGAAGAAGATGCCAAGGTCGATGGCAAGATTCTGGCGCCGGCTGCACGCAAGCTCGCCGCGGAAAACGATCTCGACGTGAGCAGGATCGAGGGCACCGGCAAAGGCGGTCGCGTTCTGAAGGAAGACGTCCAGAAGGCGATCAAGGACGGTTCGGCGAAGAAATCCGCCAAGCCGGCCGCTGCAGCACCCAAGGCCGCTGCCGCTCCGGCGGTCGAGGGCGAGCGTCCCGAACAGCGCGTACCGATGAGCCGCCTGCGTCAGACCATCGCCAAGCGCCTGGTGCAGGCTCAGCAGACCGCCGCCATGCTGACCACCTACAACGAGGTGGACATGAGTGCGGTCATGGCGCTGCGCAGCCAGTACAAGGACACCTTCCTCAAGGCGCACGACGTCAAGCTCGGTTTCATGGGCTTCTTCGTCAAGGCGGCGACCGAAGCGCTCAAGCGCTTCCCGGACGTCAACGCCTCCATCGACGGTACCGACATCGTCTACCACGGTTATCAGGATATCGGCGTCGCCGTTTCCACGCCGCGTGGCCTGGTCGTGCCGGTGCTGCGTGATACCGACAGCATGAAGCTGGCCGACGTCGAGAAGGCGATCGGCGACTTCGGCAAGCGGGGTCGTGAAGGCAAGCTCGGCATCGAGGACATGCAGGGCGGTACCTTCACCATCACCAACGGCGGTATCTTCGGCTCGCTGATGTCCACCCCGATCCTGAATCCGCCGCAGACCGCGATCCTGGGTATGCACAAGATCCAGGAGCGTCCGATGGCGGTGAATGGCAAGGTCGAGATTCGCCCGATGATGTACCTCGCCGTTTCCTACGATCACCGCATGATCGATGGCAAGGATGCGGTCCAGTTCCTGGTGGCGATCAAGTCGCTGCTGGAAGATCCGGCGCGCCTGCTGCTGGACATCTGAGCGTATTCGATCTCTAAACACCGGACTTTCGATTCGCCGGGTTCGCCCGGCGAATGGCAAACGAAGCGAACAGGAAATATCTCATGGCCGATAAATTCGATGTGATCGTCATTGGCGCGGGCCCTGGAGGCTACGTCGCCGCGATCCACGCCGCTCAGCTGGGTCTCAAGACGGCCTGCGTCGAGAAGTGGGTCAACAAGGAAGGCAAGACGGTCCACGGTGGTACCTGTTTGAACGTGGGTTGTATCCCCTCCAAGGCGTTGCTGGAGACCTCGCACAAGTTCGTCGAGACTCGCGACCATTACGCCGAGATCGGCATCAACGTCGGTGACATTTCCACCGACGTGAAGAAGATGCTGGAGTTCAAGAACAGCGTCATCGCCAAGAATACCGGCGGTATCAGCATGCTGTTCAAATCGAACGGCGTCACCGCGCTGGAAGGCACCGGCAAGCTGCTCGACGGGAAGAAGGTCGAAGTGACCGGCCACGACGGCAAGACCGAAACCTACGAGGCCGAGAATGTCATCATCGCCTCCGGTTCGGTGCCGGTGAACATTCCGCCGGCACCGATGACCGACGATGTCATCGTCGACTCAGCCGGTGCGCTGGAGTTCACCGAAGCACCCAAGCGTCTGGGTGTCATCGGCGCCGGTGTCATCGGCCTCGAACTGGGCAGCGTGTGGAATCGCCTGGGTAGTGAAGTCACCGTGCTCGAAGCGCTGGATACGTTCCTGCCGATGGTCGATCAGGCGATCGCCAAGGATGCCCAGAAGCTGTTCAAGAAGCAGGGTCTGGACATCAAGATGGGCGCGCGGGTGACCGGCTCCGAGATCAAGGGCAAGGGCAAGTCCCGCGAAGTCGTGGTCAAGTACACCGACAGCGAAGGCGAGCAGGAGCAGACCTTCGACAAGCTGATCGTCTGTGTCGGGCGCAAGCCTTACACCGAAAATCTGCTCGATGACGCTGCCGGTATCAAGCTCGACGAGCGTGGCTTCATCTTCGTCGATGACCAGTGCCGTACCAACGTCTCCGGCGTCTACGCCATCGGTGACGTGGTCCGTGGTCCGATGCTGGCCCACAAGGCGTCCGAAGAGGGCGTCATGGTGGCGGACATCATCGCCGGGCAGAAGCCGGAGATGAATTACGATGCCATCCCCAGCGTCATCTACACTGCCCCGGAAGTGGCATGGGTGGGTATCAACGAGCAGCAGGCCAAGGAGCAGGGTATCGAGGTCAAGACCGGTGCCTTCCCGTTCTCGGCCAGTGGTCGCGCGCTCGCCAACAACGCGCCGGAAGGCATGGTCAAGGTAATCGCCGATGCCGAAACCGACCGCGTTCTCGGTGTCCATATTCTGGGTCAGCACGCCGGCGAGTTGATCGCCCAGGGCGTGATCGCCATGGAATTCGGCTCCAGTGCCGAAGATCTGGCGCTGACCTGCTTCGCGCACCCGACCCTGTCGGAAGCCGTGCACGAGGCGGCGCTGGCCGTCGATGGACACGCCATTCACATGGCCAACCGCAAGAAGCGCAAGTAAGTCTTTCCTTTCGCGTTTCCTGCACTAGGTGCCATTCCCTGTCGGAATGGCACGGGGGCAACGAGCCGATGTCTCGGCTCGTTGCCATTCGAGTCACATGCAACCTAATGGCATGAATCGATGAACCTTCACGAGTATCAGGGCAAACAGCTGTTTGCCGATTACGGTCTTCCAGTGTCCAAGGGTTTCGCCGTCGACACGCCGGATGAAGCCGCACAGGCCTGCAAGAAAATCGGTGGCGACAAGTGGGTCGTCAAGGCACAGGTTCACGCGGGCGGCCGCGGCAAGGCTGGTGGCGTCAAGCTGGTCGATAGCCCGGAAGCCGCCAAGGCGTTCGCCGAGCAGTGGCTGGGCAAGAATCTGGTGACCTATCAGACCGACGAGAAAGGTCAGCCGGTTGCCAAGATCCTGGTCGAGAACTGCACCGATATCGCCAGCGAGCTGTATCTGGGCGCTGTCGTCGATCGCGCCACGCGTCGTGTCGTCTTCATGGCCTCCACCGAAGGCGGTGTCGAGATCGAGAAAGTCGCCGAGGAAACCCCCGAGAAGATCCTCAAGGCCGAAATCGATCCGCTGGTCGGCGCACAGCCGTATCAGGCGCGTGAACTGGCTTTCCAGCTGGGCCTGAACAAGGACCAGATCAAGCAGTTCACCAAGATCTTCCTGGGTCTCTCCAAGCTGTTCCACGACAAGGATCTGGCGCTGCTGGAGATCAACCCGCTGGTGATCACCGACGAAGGCAACCTCCACTGCCTCGACGCCAAGATCAACCTCGACGCCAACGCCCTGTATCGTCACCCCGACCTGCAGGCGATGCGTGATCCGTCGCAGGAAGACGAGCGCGAAGCGCATGCCCAGGAGTGGGAGCTCAACTACGTTGCGCTCGACGGTAACATCGGCTGCATGGTCAACGGCGCTGGCCTGGCCATGGGCACCATGGATATCGTCAACCTCAACGGCGGCAGCCCGGCCAACTTCCTCGACGTTGGCGGCGGCGCGACCAAGGAGCGTGTGGCGGAAGCGTTCAAGATCATCCTCTCCGATACCAACGTCAAGGCCGTGCTGGTCAACATCTTCGGCGGTATCGTGCGTTGCGACATGATCGCGGAAGGTATCATCGGTGCCGTCGAGCAGGTTGGCGTCAACGTGCCGGTCGTGGTGCGTCTGGAAGGTAACAACGCCGAGCTGGGTGCCGAGAAACTGGCGTCCAGCGGACTCAACATCATCGCTGCTACCAGCCTGACTGACGCGGCTCAGCAGGTCGTCAAAGCGGCGGAGGGCAAGTAATGAGTATCTTGATCGACAAGAACACCAAGGTCATCTGCCAGGGCTTCACTGGCGGCCAGGGGACCTTCCACTCCGAGCAGGCGATCGCCTACGGCACCAACATGGTGGGTGGCGTCACGCCGGGCAAGGGCGGCCAGGAGCATCTGGGCCTGCCGGTGTTCAACACCGTCAAGGAAGCGGTCGAGAAGACCGGTGCGGAAGCCTCCGTCATCTACGTGCCGGCCCCGTTCTGCAAGGATTCGATCCTCGAAGCCGCGAATGCCGGCATCAAGCTGATCGTCTGCATCACCGAAGGCATCCCGACGCTCGACATGCTGGACGTCAAGGTCAAGTGCGACGAATTGGGCGTTCGCCTGATCGGCCCGAACTGCCCGGGCGTGATCACGCCGGGCGAGACCAAGATCGGCATCATGCCGGGTCACATCCACAAGCCGGGCCGCGTCGGTATCGTGTCGCGCTCCGGTACCCTGACCTATGAAGCGGTCAAGCAGACCACTGACCACGGCTTCGGTCAGTCCACCTGCGTGGGCATCGGCGGCGACCCGATTCCGGGTTCCAACTTCATCGACATCCTCGAGATGTTCGAGAACGACCCGCAGACCGAAGCGATCGTCATGATCGGCGAGATCGGCGGCACCGCCGAAGAAGAAGCCGCGGCCTACATCAAGGCCAACGTTTCCAAGCCGGTGGTTTCCTATATCGCGGGCGTTACCGCGCCTCCGGGCAAGCGCATGGGTCACGCCGGTGCGATCATCTCCGGTGGTAAAGGCACTGCGGACGAAAAGTTCGCCGCGTTGGAAGACGCTGGCGTCAAGACCGTACGTTCGCTCGCCGAGATCGGTGATGCGCTGAAGGCGGCTACTGGCTGGTAAGCCGTTGAGCTGACCGCTCAAGACCATGCGTCTCTGTCATCGCCCCGCCAGGTCCGCCTGGCGGGGCGATTGCATTTTCGCGCTCCGTGAATACGTTATTCGTCGCTTCGGTATCAGCGCTTGGCGGCGGCTTTCCGTTTGCTCATCATTCGCAGGAACGCCTTGCCGGCGGTGGCGATGAATATCGGGAACCCGGCCAGCAGATAGAAATAGTAGGTGACGAAACGCCAGATCAGTACGGCGGCGGCTGCACTCTGCGCGCCGATCAGCGGCGTCAGCAACGCGGACGATGTCAGCTCGGCACCGCCCGCGCCACCCGGTAGGAAGCTCAGTTGACCCGCTGCCATCGATACCATCTGCACCAGAAAAGTCCACGCCCAGTCGATATGCTGCCCCAGGCCCTGGACGACCAGATAGAGAATGCTGTAACGGATCAGCCAGTGAGCGCAGCAGAGCAGGAATACGCTCAGCAGTAACCAACGCGGCAAACGCAATGTTTCCATCAGCGAGTTGCGGAAGTGCAACAGCCTGCGGGCGAAGCCAAAGCGTGAACGTCGCTTGACGTTGAGCTTGGCTAGCCAGCGGCCGGTGATGTGCATGACGCGGGCGTAGTTGCCGAGCGTGAGCCACAGCAGCGCCAGTGCCGTGACCAGCAGCAAGGTCGGCAGCCCCACCAGCCAGCCGAGTTTGAGATCGACCGCCTCGATCAGTACATAAATGGCGACACCTACCAGGCCGGACAGGAAGAACAGCAGGTCGGTCAGTTGATCGACGGCGAAAATGGCGGAGGCCTGGGCCGGCCGAATGCCTCGTCGGGCCAGCAGGCCGAGCAGAGTCAGTGGCCCTCCGGTACCACCTGGCGTGGCGCAGATCGCAAACTCGGTGGCCATGACGATCGAAAAGGCGCGGGTCTGGGACAGCTTCCCGGCGCGACCCGCCAGCAACAACCTCAGACGTAGGGCGTTGAGATTCCAGCAGACGAAGATCATGCCCAGCATCATCAGCAGTTGCGAGGTAGGAAAGCCCCGCAGTTCGGTGACGATGCCGCGCCCACCGATCAGGATCGGTATCGCCAGCGCCGCCACCAGACCCAGCGCCAGTAGCCACAGGATACGCTTCATGCCGCGGGGCGATCCTTGTTCGCCCGATTGGCGAGATTGCCGGGGGCGAGGTCAGGAGCTTCATGGGCCAGCCAGTCCTGCTTGGTCACCGGCTGTCGTCCCTGTCGGAGCAGGTGTTCGACGAAATGCAGCCAGTAGTCGTACGAAGGGCGATGGCGCATGTCCACCGGATGCAGCGCCAGGCGTAACAGTTGGGCGTGCTGAAAGCGGCGATACTGAATGGCGCTGACCACTCTCGACATGCCGCGCCGCCACGCACTGCGCGCGCTCCATACGATGCTAGGCGCTTCCAGCGCGGAAAAGGCTGGCAGGCGATAGAGTCGTTGCGGGTCGCTGGTGTAGGTGAATGGCCGTTCCTGCAGCGCCTCGCGGGTGCCCTGGCTCATCAGCCAGGCCGGGGCCACGAAGCCGCCGTGAGGCCAGCCGCAGGCCTCGAATTGCGCCATGCCTTCGTCGAGCAGAGCGCCAGCGCGAGCGCGGTCCAGGGTGTAGAACTCACCTTCCCAGGTGTAGATCCGGCGCATATAGAAATCGCGCAGCGAGCGCGGCGCCGGGGCATCGTCCCGATGATAGTAGCCATGCAGTGTCAGCTCGTCGCCCAGCGCCAGACGGGTGTCGAGCACACGGCGCAGGGTGTCGCTGTCGCGACATTCGCCACGACCGTGGAAGTTGGGCACGACGAGCCAGGTGATGGGAATACGCCGGCCCAGGCGTTCACCGAGACGATCGATCGCCTCGACGAATCCACAATAGTCCGGCCAGGTTTCGGGGGCGATGTCGTGGAGCACCAGCGAAAAATGACGATCATCCATGCTGGGAACCCTGCTGGGCCTCTCCTGCGCCTTCGGTGGCACTGGTCAGCCGGCGGTAGTGGGAAAGCAGGCCGTCGATGACGATGTCCCAGTCGTGATTACGCTCCACGTATCGCCGGGCGCGACGACCGGCTTGCGCGGCATCGTGATTGGAAAACAGTTCCTTCACGGCGCGGGCCATGTCGGCCGGTATATGCGGCTCGCTCAATAATCCACAGCCCAGCGGCACGTTTTCGGCCAGCGCCCCCGCGCGTGCGGCGACCACGGGAATGCCGCTCGCCATCGCTTCCAGCGCGACCAGGCCGAACGTTTCCTGGGTACCGGCATGGACCAGCGCATCGCTCGATGCCAGCCAGCTCGCGACCTCTTCGGTCGGCGTGTAGCGGTCGATCACGCTGACATTGTCGGGGACGCGGCTAGGCATGCTCGGGCCGACCAGCAGCAAGTGATAGCCCTTGCCGAGCAGGCGCGCGGTTTCCAGCAGGTCGTGAAGGTTCTTCTCGCGAGAGCCGCGACCAACGAAGATCAGCAGTTTCGTATCGTCGTCGAGATCGAGCTGCTGACGCAGCGCCGGGTTCCGGCGACTGGGATGGAATGTCTCCAGGTCGACGCCCAGCGGCTGAATGGCGACCTGTTCGATGCCGAGACGGGTCAGTCGCTCCGCCATCACGCGGCTTGGCGCGAGTACCTGGTCGAACCGCCGGTAGAGCTGGTAGACATAGCGCTCCACCAGCTTGTCGATACCGCTGCCCATGCGATTGCTGATCAACCGCGGCAGGTCGGAATGATAGAAACCGACGACGGGGATATCGAGCTTGCGTCCGGCCCGCACCGCGGCCCAGCCGGTCACGTAGGGATCGCCGGCTTCGATGATATCCGGTGACAGACGAACGAGCTCACGCTCCCAGCCGCGACGGCGAAGCGGAAATCGATAACCCTGGCTGAACGGCAACGGCGGTGACGGAACTTCATGAATGCCGTTGTGAGTAAAGAGCTGGGATCCGGGTATCAGTAGGCTGCAGGTAATGCCCGGTCGCTTGGCAAGGCGCCGATGCTTGGCATCGAGGTAAGTACGAACCCCGCCACTGGCGGGGGCATAGAACATCGTAACGTCGGCAATGTGCAACGAGCCGCTCCTCTAAAAGGCTTTCCCTGTCAGAACGTTCCTGTCGATAAAGCACATTCCGGAGAATGGCGATGACTACATTGCAGTATATCGGGTTACTGCCACAGGGCGTTCACACCATAGTGGTAGCTTGGCAGCGCCATAATATCCAGCGCTGCCAGGCCGTTACCACGCTCATTCGGTGGGAGTGGCCACCAGCGAGCGTGTTGCTTCACGCGCTTCGACCAGCTTGACGCGCAGGGTACCGCCGAGCGCATAGCGAGGCTCGCCAGCGACCTGGATGCGGCCTTCCTTGTCGTCGATCACGACCTGATTGCGGTCGCTGTGAATCAACGGTGCCGGCACGAAGGCGGTGGCACCGTTGGCGGTCAGGCGAACCCGCATGCCGCCTCGGCGGATGTCGATGATATCGGCATCGAATACATCGCCTTGCTCGATGGCGGTAGCCAGATAGCGCACGTAAAGCCAGTCTTTGACGTCGCGTTCGGCCATTCGGTTCAGTCGACGGCGCTCGGTCAATTGTTCGGTCAACTGCTGGCTGGCTTCCGCCGGGGCTGCCTCGGCCTTCAGTACCCGCTTGATCAAGCGGTGATTGACCATATCGCCGTACTTGCGGATCGGCGATGTCCAGGTCGCGTAGGCGGAAAGCCCCAGGCCAAAATGCGGTCCCGGTCGTGCCGACATGTTGGTGTAGCCCTGGAAGCGCCGCAGGCGCGCGTCCAGCCAGGCGTCTTCTCGCAGGTCCAGCGCCCGGCGCAACTCGCGATAGCGGGGGAGCTCGGCGAGCTGCTCGCGCTCTACCGGGATCTCCTGGGCGGTCAGGAACTCCAGCGCCTGATCGATCTTTTCCGGTTCGAAAGCGTGGTGCACGTTGAAGATGCCGTGTCCCACTTCCTTGGCCAGCAGATCGGCGCAGCAGGCATTGGCGACGATCATCGCCTCCTCGATCATGCGCTGGGCAATGCGGCGCTCCTCGACGCGGATGCCCAGCACGTTGCCGGCATCGTCGAGGTCGAACACGTAGTCGGGACGATCCTTGAACACCAGCGTGTTGGCTTCGCGCCAGGCGGCACGAGCGCGAGAGAGCTCGGCCAGTGCCTTGAGCTGCTCGGCGATCGCTGCTGCCGGCGCCTCGGTGCCTGCCTTGTCTTCCAGCCAGTCGGAGACGTTGTCGTAGACCAGGCGAGCCTGGGAGCGGATCGTCGCGGCGAAGAAGCGGTACTCGCCCAGGGTGCCATCGCGACCGACCTGTAGCCGGCAGGCCAGTACCGGCCGCTCTACGTCCGGCTTCAGCGAGCACAGGTCATCGGCCAGCGCTTCCGGCAGCATGGTGATGTTCTGACCCGGCAGGTAGACCGTGAAGGCGCGCGTGCGTGCTTCCTTGTCCGCGGCGTGAGACTCGTCCACGTAGGCCGTCGGGTCGGCGATCGCCACAGTCAGCGCCCAGCCGTCATCGGTGGTTTCGATACGCAGCGCATCGTCCATGTCGCGCGTCTTCTCGCCATCGATGGTGAAGAACGGCTCGGCGGTGAGGTCTTCGCGCGTCAACCCTTCGTCTTTCAGCGGCCAGGCATCGGCCGCCGGCGGGCACTCCTGCTCCAGGGCATGGCGTGCCAGAGTGACGCGCCACGGCACGGCCGGATCTTCGCTCTTGACCACCACCTCGTCGATCTGGGTGAAGAAGGCGCGATCGTCCGGGCGCAACGGATGACGAATCAGGCGCGCCACGACCCAGTCGCCATCGGCGATGTCGGACTCTTCCAGCGAACGCTTGAGACGGGCCTTGAGCGACAGATTGATCGAGGGGTGGTCCGGCACCACGGCCAGGCGGCCGTCGCGCTTCTGCACCCGTGCGACGAAGCGATCCAGCGATGCCTCGAGCAGCGTCTCGGGGTCGGCCTGCTTCTTGTCGCCGTTCTCCTTGACGATCGCTTCGATGCGGTCGCCGTGGAGAACCTGCTTCATGGCGGGTGGTGGAATGAAATAGGAGGTGCCGTCTTCGGCTTCGAGGAAACCGAAGCCTTTGTCTGTCGCCTTGATGGTGCCCTGAACGCGCGGCGTGTTGGCGCGAATATCTTGCTTCAGCTGGGCCAGAAGAGAGTTGTTCTGCAGCATCGGATCGGATCGGTCGGTGGACGAGAGCGACACTATACGGATTCCGCGTGGGGCACGCCAATCATGCGGTGGTCGACGGCTGCTCGTGGCGGGCCGTCGTATGGCAGGGTGTGGCAGGCGGTGGCATTCGACCAATGTCGGCAGTAGCCGAACTGGCAGATTGGTATTCGACTGGTTATGTTGGTGGTATTGAAGTGGTATTAACTACGAGCTCCACCACAGCGACACCGGAACCGACCTGCCATGGAACCCACGCTTTCTCGGCTGAAACTGGACGCTGCCCAGTCGACCCCGCTCTATCGCCAGCTGGCCCAGCAACTGGTCGAGGCGATCGAAGCGGGCGACTGGGAGACTGGCGAGGCATTGCCCTCGGAGCGAGTGCTGGCGGAGTCGCTCAACATCTCCCGCATCACGGCCAGAAAGGCGCTGGATCGCCTGGTGGCGCTGGGGCTGATTCAGCGGACCCACGGCTCGGGCACTTTCATCGCCCCGCGTCTGAATCAGTCGCTGACACGATTGACCAGCTTTACCGAACTGCTGGTTCAGCGCGGTCATCGCCCCAGCTCGCGCTGGTTGAGCCGGCGCCTGGGCACGCCAACGGCGGAGGAGAGCCTGCGCCTCGGGCTGAGCGCGGACCACCAGGTCTCGCGGCTCAAGCGGCTGCGACTGGCGGATGACGTGGTCGTCGCGGTCGAGGAGAGCTGTCTGCCGAGCCATGTCCTGTCGGATCCCGAGAGCGTGACCCATTCGCTCTATCGCCGTCTCGAAGACCTGGGCACGCCGATCGTACGGGCCCTGCAGCACGTGTCGGCGGTCAACGCCGATGCCGAGCTGGCGCAACTGGCCCAGGTGCCGCCATCCCAGGCGCTGCTGATGATGACCCGGCTCGGCTATCTCGCCGACGGCCGGCCCGGCGAACTGACGGTGACTTATTGTCGCACCGACTATTACGACTTCATGGTGGAACTCACCCAATGATGGCAGCCCAGGAAAATGAATGAAGGAAATGACCCAGTGAGAGCGTTCGAGCAGGAGAGGACATGCTTTACGGCAACATTCTGACCCCGGCAGGGTGGCGGCTCGGCACGCTCGACTGGCGTGACGGGCGAATCGTCACCCTCGAGGGGGAGGCGGTCGATCCGGACGCCAATGATCATCCCCGCCTGCTACCGGGATTCGTCGATCTGCATGTCCACGGCGGCGGCGGGGCGGACGCCATGGAAGGAGGCGATGCCGCCGCCACCATGGCACGTACCCATGTGCGCTTCGGGACCACCAGCCTGCTGGTCACCACCATGACCGCGCCGGTATCCGATATCCGTCAGGCGTTACGGGATATCGCTCGGCTGATCGACGAGTCGCCCGTTCAGGCCTCGCGACTGCTGGGCGTGCACCTCGAAGGGCCTTATCTCAACCCCGGCAAGCTGGGCGCCCAGCCGCCGTATGCCCACCCCGGCGTGATCGAGGAGGTCGAAGCCCTGATGGCGCTCGCCCCGATCCGGCTGCTGACGCTGGCACCGGAGCTGTCCGGCCATGCCGAGCTCATCCGCCTGCTACGCGAGCGCGGAGTGCGGGTGCAGATGGGGCATACCCTGGGCAGCTATGAAGAGGGCGTGGCCGGGCTGGCTCACGGCGCCCAGGGTTTCACTCATCTCTTCAATGCCATGACCGGGCTGCATCATCGCAAACCGGGAATGGTCGGCGCGGCGCTGGCGCATGCCGACTACGCCGAAATCATTCCCGATCTCCTGCACGTCCATCCCGGGGCGATTCTGACGGCCTTGCGCTGCATTCCTCACCTCTATGGCGTGACCGACTCCACCGCCGCGGCCGGCATGCCCGACGGCGAATATCGGCTCGGCGAGCAGCATGTCACCAAGTGCCTGGGCGGCGTGCGACTGGCCGATGGCACGTTGGCCGGCAGCACGCTGACCATGGATCAGGCGCTGCGCAATCTGGTCCAGATCGGTCTCGATCTCGGCGATGCTTGCCGACGGCTGTCGCAGTATCCCGCCGACTTTCTCGGCGAGACCGAGATCGGCCGGCTCGAGATCGGCTGCCGCGCCGATGTCGTGGTCATGAATGCTCGACTCGAGATCGATGCCGTCTATGTCGGGGGCGAGCTCGCCCACCAGGCATCGGCGACGTCACGAGAACAGACGACAACACGGGCGGCCGGTGCGCCGCGGGAGAGCCACTGATGTCACTGATGCTGGAAGAGGCGCAGAGCGCCCCGGAATGCCTGCGAGCCCAATGGCAGGCCAACGCCGACACGCTGGCCGAGTTCGGCTATTTCGGAATGATCTGGGGCTGTTCGTCTACGGCGTACTCAACCGCATCCTGATCGTCACGAGGCTGCATCGGCTGGGGCCTTCGGCTACGCGCTCTTCTACGGTTTATCGACCAACGGCTGGATGACGCTTCCGGAGGGTTTTGCTACTTCGTGCTCTACCACGGCGTCTTCCGCTGGGTCATCGTCCGCTTCGATGAATCCGCGCTCCTGGCGCTGGGGGCCGCCGGCATCCAGGAAATTGGCCATGGCGTCCTGCATCTGGTGATGGGGCGGCAGGCCGGCGCGGTGGCCAACAGTCTCAAGGCTTGAGCCGTTCCGACGAGATCGGTGGCATCGCCGAAACGTCGTTGCTGATATCTCGCTGCGAGCGTCGACGATCTGGCATCGTTGACGCTCTGCATTCTGGTTTTTGACACTGTAAGCTCGAAGCTGCTATCAACAGCGCCCCGCAACCGGCGCTTGTCGCTCACCCGAGGAGACTCCATGAACCAGCATCTGATCGCCAGCGATCTCGACAACACGCTGTTGAATGCCGAGCATCGCGTCGATGCCTTGACGCGAGACACCTTGCGGACGTTGTCGGCGCAGGGCCATGTGATCGCGCTGGCCTCCGGGCGGCACTATCACGATATCGCGGCGATCCGCCAACAGCTGGAGATCCCGGCCTGGATCATCAGCAGCAACGGCGCCCACGTTCACGATGCCGACGATCGGCTCGTCAACGAAACGCTGGTGCCGACCGCGCTGGTTCAGGCGCTGGTGGCGCTGCCGCGTCCGGAGACAGTGCGGCTCAATCTCTATACTCACGACCGTTGGCTGATCGACGCCGAAGCGCCGGAACTGTTGCCGCTTCATGCAATGACGGGATTCACCTACCAGGTCGATGACATGCGCGACCTAGCGGATGAACACGTCGGCAAGGTGCTCTATATTGGCGAGCCGGCATTGCTCAAGCCGCTGGAGCACACCCTGCGGGAGGCGTATGGAGAGGCGCTGCATATCACCTATTCGGCGGCCAATTCGCTGGAGGTCATGCATCGGGGCGTGAACAAGGCGACCGCGCTGAGCCGTGCGATCAAGGCGCTCGATCTTCCCATCGAGCGGGCGCTGGCGTTCGGCGACAATTTCAACGACGTCGAAATGCTGACGCTGGTGGGCAATGCCTATGTCGTCTCCAACGCCCATCCCGAGGTCATCGATCAACTGCCACGGGCCAAGAGGATCGGCGCGCATCACGAGTCGGCGGTGGCCCACACGCTGCGAGCGTTCTTTTCGCTCGATTGATGTCACGGTGTCGCTTCACGCGCTCTCGATCGACTCGGCGGCGAATTTCCGTTCGCCGAGTCAACCCTTCTCCGCAGTGTCATCCAGCCGCCGCAATTGCTGCCACACTTCACGCCGCAGGTCGGCGAGACGCGGCTGTTCGCCAGGCTCGAATGCGATCGGCCGGGTAGTGCGCATGGCGCGCAGGCCCAGGCGTGCCGTCAGCAGCCCGGCGCCCAGGCCCTGACCGGCGCGACTCGATAGCTTGGCTGCCAGGTTCATCGACAGCAGATCCATACCGGCGTCAGTGACCATCTCGCTGGCACCGGCGAAGGCCATGTTGCGCAGCACTTCCCTGAGCAGTTTGAGACGGCTGGCGTAGCCGAGCTGCAGTCCATAGAGCGCGGCGATGCGATCGAGCATGGCAATGTTGCGCCAGGCCATCAGCGACATGTCCACCAGGGTCAACGGGCTGACGGCGACCATGACGGCGGTTTCTCCCGACATTCGCGTCACCAGCCGTCGTGCCGCCCGGTCGCGCGGCGCGAGGATGTGGTGCGCGATCAGTTCGCGGGTCTCGTGCGCCGTATGGTGCGCCTGGTGGGCGCGCAGGAAGGACTGCCAGTGCGGATGATCCCGGGAGAGCCCCATCTGGCGGCGAAGCTCGTCGGCCAGTGTGGCCGGGTCCGTGCTGGCGTTGTCGGTGTCGTCGATCCACTCGTCGTCCAGTTGCTGCCGCAGGCGTGCGTGGCGGCGCAACTTGCGCAGCCGCCACACTTCGCCAGCGAGCGCCTTGGCAGCCAGCCCGACGGCAAGCAGGCCAAGCATGCTCCAGGCACCCGATAGCCAGTCGCCGCCGAGCGCCGAGGTATAGAGCGACTGTGCGGCCTCGATCGTGCCGAGCGCGAGCGTGCCGCCGAAGATGGCCAACAGTCCCCAGCGGCGCTTGCGCGGCGGTTCGATGGCGGCATCGAGCGCGGGCGAGTCGTCGGCCTCGGAGTAGGGATCGCTGGCCTGCGTGGTTGCGTAGACGTGCGCGCCGCTCAGCGAGACATCGTCGCCAGGCGTCGGCGGCTCCTCGAACGTGAAGCGCTGCCCGGGGCGGGGGTCGCTCATCGCAGTTTATCTCCCATCAGCCATTCCAGGGCCGCGTCCATGCGAATGTGGGGTAGCGCGGTTGGCGTGAACGGTGGCGGCCGGAAGGCCGTGAAGGCGAATCCCTGGCGCTGCCAGAACGCGGGTTCCGGGAGCCGGGTCGGGACGTCGCCGGGGTAGACCAGTAGCGGCTCGCCGTCGAGGCCATGCCCCCGCAGCGCTGGCTGACGCCTGCCGTCGTTTTCGACCTCGCGGGTCTCGGTGGCCCGGATCGAGGCCAGCGAGAAAGCCCGAACCGGGACGTCGGCGTAGCGTAGATCCTTGATCGGTTCGGCCAGCAGCGATTCGAGCAGCGTGACCAGGTTGGCGTGCTGGTCCGGCGTGACGTGGTCCGCCTTGGTGGCGGCGATGGCGAGCCGGTCGATGCGGGGCGAGAACAGCCGGTTCAGCAGGCTTCGTTTGCCGTAGTCGAAACTTCGCATCAAGGTCGTGAGCGCACGCGACAGATCCTCGAAGCGCTCGGGGCCGGCGTTGAGTGCGCCGAGCACGTCGACCAGCACGATCTGGCGGTCGAAGCGGCGGAAGTGCTCTCGATAGAAAGGCTTGACCACATGCTGCTGATAGAAGCGGAAACGCTTTTTCAGCGTCTGGTAAAGGCTGGAGGGGGGCAGCGCTTCCAGCGTCTGACGATCCTTCTCGGTGACGCCCGGCAGCGGGAAGAACTGCAGCACCGGCGCGCCCTGCAAATCCCCGGGCAGCAGGAAGTGGCCCGGCTGCAGGTGAGAAAAGCCGGCTTCCCGGGCCTGGCGCAACGAGGCGGCGTAATGCTCGGCGAGCTCGGCCAGGCGCGATTCGTCCACCGTCTCGTCGGCTGCATGTGTCGCCACGGCGTCTTGCCAGGTCCTGGCGTAGCGTCGACGCTCCGGGCCCATGCTTTCGAGCTGAGCCTGGCTCCAGCTGAGGAAGTCATGCTCGAGCAGCGGCAGGTCCAGCAACCATTCGCCGGGATAGTCGATCAGGTCCAGGGTCAGCGTCGCCGTGTCACCCAGCAGGCCGCGCGCGCGTCGTGTCTTGTAGCGCAGTTGCAGGCGCAGCTCGCTGATACCGCGAGTCGGCTCGGGCCAGTGGGGCGGTGTCGACTTGAGGGAGGTCATCGCTTCGTCGTAGGGGAAGCGTGGGACCCCGAGATCGGGCTGAGAGACGCGCTGTGCACCGAGCAGGCGCTCTTCACGGGCGGATTTGAGCAGGTCGAGACGGGCATCGATACCCGCGTGGCGCAGCTGGTTGACCAGCGAGGTCAAAAACGCCGTCTTGCCGGCGCGGGATAGCCCGGTCACTGCCAGGCGCAGTTGGCGGTCCCGGCTGCGATCGATCAGGTTCTGAAATTCGTGAGTCAGTTGTCGGCGCATCGCCTCGTTTCCGAAGAAAACCTGCCTGCATGGTAAACGATATGAGCGGGTATGCGGGCGTGGCGGCGAGGCCGTGAAAGGATTTTGCCGTGAAAAGAGGCTGAAACGACGACGCCTCGCACGGTAGCGAGGCGTCATCGGTGTAGCGTCGGGAACCTGTCTTCTCTATCAACCGGCAAAGGCGAAGTAGATCGCGAAGACCAGGATCAGCAGTACGATGCCCACCGGCACGGCACCTTTCCAGGGCGTCAGGTCGACGGCCTTGACGTCTTCATGGACCCAGGCTTCGCGGCGTGGGGCGATCTTGCCGATCAGCAGCATCACGACGATGAGCAGCACGAAGACGCCGGCGACGAAGTGATACTGGTTGGTGATCTCGAGGATGCCGTTGAACGGCGGCACGAAGTAGCCGGCAGCGATCAGCACGATCCCCCCGACCAGGCCAAAGATGGCGGCCGACTCCGGCACTCGCTTGGTCAGCAGGCCAACGATCACCACCGCGAGGATCGGAATGAAATAGATGGCGTTCATGGTCTGCAGATAGTCGAACAGGCTATCCTGGCCGGCCAGCAGCGGGGCGATGGCCATCGACGCGACGGCCATGATCCAGCCGAAGACCTTGCCGGAGTTGACGACTTGCTGCTCGCTGGCGTCCTTCTTGAACACGCCCTTGTAGATACCCAGGCTGAAGAGCGTCGTGGTGCTGTTCAGCGCCGAATTGAACGACGACAGGATGGCACCGACCATGACGGCCGCGAAGAAGCCTGTCAGCCACGGCGGCAGCAGATGGAAAACCAGGTAGCCGTAGGCCTGGTCGCCAGCGATGCCTTCATCGGCATAGAGCTGGTAGGCGATGATGCCCGGCAGCACCAGGTAGAGTGGCCCGAGCAGCTTGAGGAATCCGGTCAGCAGCACGCCTTTCTGGCCCTCGGCAAGGCTCCTTGCCGCAAAGGTGCGCTGGATGATCTGCTGGTTGGTGGACCAGTAGAACAGGTTGATCAGGAAGACCCCGGTGAACAGGGTCGGCCAGGGCACCTGCTGGTCCGGACGCCCCAGCGAGTTGAGACGCTCGGGCTGGGCCTCCTGGATTGCCTGCCAGCCGGCAGCGATGCCGTTGCCGTCACCCGCGGCATCGAGGCCGAGATAGACGATCAGGAAACCGCCGACCAGCAGGCCGATGGCGTTGATGCTGTCGGAAACCGCGACCGTGCGCAGACCGCCGAACAGGGCATAGACGGCGCCGATGATGCCGACGCCCCAGACCGTCAGCCACAGCAGCGTCGTGCTGGAGTCGATGCCTGTCAGTACCGGCAAGTCCAGCATGCCCTGCAGGCCGACGGCGCCGGAGTAGAGGATGATTGGCAGCAGAATGACGGCGTAAGCGACCAGGAAGATGACGTTGCAGATCAATTGCGTCGTCGGGCCGAAGCGTTCCTGCAGCAATTGCGGGACGGTGGCGATACCGCTGCGCAAGAAGCGCGGCAGGAAGAATAGCGCCAGCAGCACCAGGGCGACGACGGCAACGACCTCCCATGCCATGACGCTCAGCCCGTCCGAGAAGGCCGAACCGTTCAACCCGACCATCTGCTCCGTCGAGAGGTTGGTCATCAGCAGGGAGCCGGCGATCAGCGGAAAACTGAGACTGCGTCCTGCGAGAAAGTAGCCGCGCGTGTTACTGAGATCGTCACGGTGAGTGATACGCCAGGTAATCAAGGCGACTAATCCCGTGAAGAACAGAAACGAGATTAAAGTCCACGCATGCATAGGGGGTATCCTTGTTGAATGCATCCCGGGGGTCGCGCCAACGTAATTAACGTTGAGTTGCGCCACGTTACCCTGCGAATTGTTGGTCAACTAGTCGTAAATCGCCATTCGCCATTTGTCTGACATAACCTGTCCAATGTGTAGGTGTTTGTTGAACGCCAGTTCACGAGGCAATGACAGAAAGCCGGCAGAGCGCGGACAGCAGGGGGAAGACGCATGCCGGATCGGCTCAGTCGTCGATCGGAAGTTCGGTCGTGGTCAGCGCGTGATGACATTTGCGATCGAACGACACCACGTAACTCCCTTCGAATTGGTAGAGCGTATACCAGGCGCGCCGGGACAGCGCTTCGAGCCGTTGGCATTGCGCCTCGAAGCGCCGACGCAGCGGCGGGTCGTCACTGAGTTCGAAGGCCGAGGAAAGCCCACGACGATAGAGATCCTGATAGCCCCACCAATAGCCATTGTCGAGATAGGGACGGATCAGCTCGCCAATCAAGGGATGTACGGCGATCGCGTTACGTGTCGCGCGCGTGAGGGGCAGCGTTCCATCAATGACCAAAGGCGCGGCTGATGGCTGTGTGGCGAGGTCGTCGATCAGTCGCATCGATACCTCGTCGGCGAAGAGCGCCTGTTGGCGCTGCGCGTTGCCATAGGCGTAAGCCAGGGTCAATGGCGTGCCGAGTGCCAAGACGATCAGAGGCCAGCCCAGCAGCGACCAGGCCGTGGGCCGGTGTGAGCGGCCCAGCCAATGAAGAACGCAGAACAGCAGGCCGGCATACAGCGCGCCGAAACCCATCATCACCCGAGGTTGCCAGATCGGGTGGGCCAGGGCAGCGAGGAATCCCAACCCGCCGAAGGCCAAGCAGGCCAGGACCAGAATCATTACCAGCAGCCCGAGGGCATTGCGTTGCCGATACGCGGCGACCAGCAAACCTGGCGGCGCCACGATGGCCAGCGCCATGAATAGCCACCAGGTAGGCGTGTCCACCATCGTTGCCGCGTAACGCCAGAATTGCCCGGTCTGGCGGAGCATGTGGCCGGGCAGCTGATCGAGCGGCGCCAGCGTGCTGTGCTGCCGGCTGTAGTC
Source organism: Salinicola sp. 4072 (assembly GCF_036663415.1). NCBI lineage: Bacteria > Pseudomonadati > Pseudomonadota > Gammaproteobacteria > Oceanospirillales > Halomonadaceae > Salinicola > Salinicola sp. 4072. The sequence continues at coordinate 53,757 of NZ_JAXOVV010000011.1, forward strand.
GCCGTCGATCAGCGCCGCGGAGACGAGCTTCGATATCACCAGCGCCAAAACGCCTACCGCCAGCGCCCCCAAGTGTCGATTCCAGTCCGGGCGGCCCTGGTGCGAGATGGTCAAGGCAACGTGAAATGCCAGCAGAATGAAGTAGACGTTGGCCGCCGGCTGATAGAAAAAAAGCGAAGCCAAGATGCCGGCACCGCCAGCCAGCCAGCGAAACCGCACTTGCCAGACCTTGCTTTCACGAGGGTCCAGCGCGCAGGCAATACTGGTAATGGCGCAGGCCAAGGCGAGCGCCATGGGCAACGCATCGAAGTGATAGGAGAGGTTTTGTAGGAAAAATGGCTGTACGACCAGTATCAACATCGCGAGCCAGGCATAACCCGTGTCAAATGCGAGCAGGCGACGGCGCCACAGCAGAATCGCCGCGGTGATGGCAGCCAGCCCCAGCCACAGCGGCAGTGGCGCGAGATCGGCGAGACGTGGGCCGCCGTTGACGAGCAATGTGATCAGGCTGGAGAGCGGACGACCGTTGGAGACCCATCCCATTTCGCCATGGAAGCTGCGCCAGATATCGTCACGGTAGAGGCGGTCGGCGTGGATGAGGGGGTAGCTGAAAATGACCAGATACGCCATTATGCCCAGCCAGCGGCGTAACCCGGTTGTCATGATCACCTGGTTGGGGTGCGGATCGATACGCATTCATCGGCCTCATCCGTCGGTGAACCGGGCGCGCAGGTTAGTAAAGCGTGTATGAATAGAACATGAGTCAAATAGCGCGGTCGCAGACCGGTAGCGAGGTCTTTCCGTGTCCGCAGTGTAGCGTATGCTAGACTTCGGCAATACGAAGCACGGAGGCTTCGCTATCTCGTCGCCCTTCATCATGAGTTGCGTCCGCGTGCCGAATGTCGGCAGCGCGGCTACCGGCTCAGCTGACCGTTTACGATATGGCTATGTGCGGCCTTGAACGTTTCGAGCTCGTTGATATCGGCCAAGATAGTTATGACAGGAGTATGAGTGTGAGTGCATCGATCCGGCGGAGTAACCTTGAAAAACGCAAGGCGCTTCTTCCGGTGGTAGCCCTGACAGGGTTGCTACTCAGCGGTATCGCCCAAAATGTATTGGCTTTTGGTTTCGATGATGTCGCGAAGAAAGCCGAAGACCTCTCGAAGCAGGGTTATAGCGAACCTGAGAAAAACCTGCCGGAAGCGCTGCGTAATCTGGACTACGGCCAGTACGAGCAGATCCAGTACAAGCGTGAACGCGATGTCTGGAGTGGAGATGGGGTGCCTTTCACTCTGAGTTTCTTCCACGAGGGCATGCACTACGACAGTGCCATTCAGCTTCATAGCGTCGATGATCAGGGCGTTCAGGATTTCGCCTACAATCCCGACGATTTCACCTACGGCAATCTCGATTTGCCGGATAGCACCAAGAACGACGATGACCTGGGCATCGCGGGCTTCAAAGTCAATTACGCCCTCAACCAGGCGGATCGCAAGGACGAGACGATGGTATTCCTCGGCGCGAGCTACTTTCGCGTCGTTGGCAAGAACCAGGTCTATGGCGTTTCCGGTCGCGGCCTCGCCGTGGATACGGGGTTGCCTTCCGGCGAAGAGTTCCCCCGTTTCAAGGAGTTCTGGATCGTCAAGCCGAGCAAGACGAGCCAGTATCTGACCATCTTCGCGCTGCTGGATTCTCCCAGCCTGACGGGCGCCTATCGCTTCGTTCTGCGCCCGGGTGCCGACACCGTGGTCGACGTCAAGTCGCGGCTTTTCCTGCGCCGCGCGGTCGAGAAGCTGGGTGTGGCGCCGCTCACCAGCATGTATCTCTATGGCCCGGAGCAGCCGTCATCGACGCTGAACTACCGTCCGGCCATTCACGACTCCAATGGCCTGTTGATCAGCGACTCGCAGAACGGCTGGACCTGGCGGCCGCTGGCCAATCCGGCGAAGCTGATGATCAACGAGCATGCGACACCGCGCCTTCGCGGCTATGGCCTGATGCAGCGTGATCACGAGTTCGACAGCTACCAGGATCTGGATAGCCGTTACGATCTGCGTCCGAGCGCCTGGATCGAACCCCAGAACGAGTGGGGCGCGGGCAAGATCGAACTGATCCAGATCCCGACCCCCAATGAAACCAACGACAACATCGTGTCGATGTGGCTGCCGGAAACTGCTCCGCAACCGGGCACTCCGCTGGATTACGATTATCGCTTCACCGTGACCAAGGACGAGAGCCGGTATGTCGATCCGTCGCTGGCCTGGGTCGAGCAGACCCGCCGCTCGCGTGGTGAAGTGCGTCAGGAGAACCTGGTGCGTGAAGCAGACGGCTCGCTTGCCTTCGTGCTGGATTTCGAAGGGCCCTCGCTCTCCGGCCTCGGCAGCGATGCCAACCTGAGCGTTCAGGCCAGTGTCGGCGACAACGGCGAACTGGTTGACGCTTATACCGAGCGTAATCCAGCGACCGGCGGCTGGCGCGTGTTCGTCAAGATCAAGCGCAGCGACAATGCTCAGCCGCTGGATATCCGCGCCTATCTGAATCAGGGCGACAAGCGGGTCTCCGAAACCTGGTACTACCGGCTGCCTGCCAATGGCTGAAGCGACGTCCAGCTCACGGATGGCGTCAGCCGAGCAATACCTGGAGCGGTTGGCACTGGAAACCCAGGATCGTGACGAGCGGCGCAAGCTGCTCGCCAGCGATCTGGACGCTAACGATATGGCATCGCTGCATGCGGCGCTGGGCGGGGGAGAGGTCGATGGCGATGACCCTGCCGCCACATCGGTGGGGCGTCGCCTGGCTCTGGCCTATGCCGAGCCGCCGCTGGCGCCGCCCGAAGTCCTGAGTACCGACGAGCATGGGATCACCCGCCTGCAGACAGCGCCGCCCATGCGGCGGACGCCGCTGGCACCGGAGGCGTGGTCTACCAATCCCTTCGTGCGGTTTGGCCAGCGTCTGAAGAACTGGGCAGATCGTGGCTATCGGCGCAGACAGCGCGAGGCCAAGCCGATCCCGCGCTGGCAGTGGATCGCGAGCGCGCGCCGCTGGGTATTGCTGGTGCTGATTTTCGGCCAGAGCGTCATAGCCGCCAACCAGATGCGAACGGTATTGCCCTATCAGGGCCAGCAATGGCTGGAGATTGCCATTCTGGCGCTGTTCGTGCTGCTGTTTGCATGGGTCTCCGCCGGTTTCTGGACCGCCCTGATGGGCTTCTTCCAGTTGTTGCGAGGCCGGGATCGCTACGCCATCGATTCCGAGGTCGGCGACGAGCCGATCCCGGACGATGCGCGCACGGCGTTGCTGGTGCCGATCTGCAACGAGGACGTCCCGCGGGTTTTCGCCGGCGTTCGCGCGACGATCGAGTCCCTGCGTCAGAGCGGTAACGGTCGCCATTTCGACGTCTTCATCCTGAGCGATACCTTCGATCCCGACATCGCCATCCAGGAAACCCACGCCTGGCTGGCGCTCTGCCGCGATCTCGATGCCTTCGGCCAGGTGTTCTACCGTCGTCGTCAGCGCCGGGTCAAGCGCAAGAGCGGCAATCTCGATGACTTCTGTCGTCGCTGGGGCGCGCTCTACCGTTACATGCTGGTGCTGGACGCCGACAGCGTGATGAGCGGGGCCTGTCTCACGCGCCTGGTTCAGATGATGGAAGCGCATCCTGATGCCGGTATCGTCCAGACGGCGCCCAGAGCCTCCGGGCGATTGAATCTTTATGCCCGCATGCAGCAGTTCGCCACACGGGTGTACGGGCCGCTGTTTACTGCCGGACTCCACTTCTGGCAACTGGGCGAGTCGCATTACTGGGGACACAACGCCATCATCCGCGTGGCGCCGTTCATGCAGCACTGCATGCTGGCACCGTTACCCGGCAAGGGCTCGATGTCCGGCGAGATCCTGTCCCATGATTTCGTCGAGGCGGCGCTGATGCGGCGTGCCGGCTGGGGCGTCTGGATCGCCTACGAGCTGGAGGGAAGCTACGAGGAGATGCCGCCCAACCTGCTCGACGAGCTCAACCGGGATCGGCGCTGGTGTCACGGTAATCTGATGAATTTCAGACTGTTCCTCTCCAAGGGGATCCATCCCGTTCACCGTGCGGTGTTCCTGACCGGCCTGATGTCCTACATCTCGGCGCCGCTGTGGTTTCTTTTCCTGGTCCTGTCGACTGCGCTACTTGCCGTTCATACGCTGAGTACGCCCAACTATTTCCCGGAGCCGGGGATGATGTTTCCGGTATGGCCGCAGTGGAACCCCACGCTTGCCGTCGGGTTGTTCGGGGCCACCGCGACGCTGCTGTTCCTGCCCAAGGTATTGAGCGTGATTCTGGTATGGGTCCAGGGGAGCCGCCAGTTCGGCGGGCCGCTCAAGGTGCTGGCGAGCATGGTGCTGGAGTCGCTGTTCTCGATGGCCCTGGCGCCGGTACGGATGCTGTTCCACACGCGCTTCGTGCTGACCTCGATCATGGGCTGGTCCATTCAGTGGCGGTCACCGTCTCGCGAAAACAGCGACACGACCTGGGGTGATGCAATTCGCAATCACTGGACTCAAACCGTGATCGGGGCGGTCTGGGCCGTGGGGGTTTATCTCATGGAGCCGACCTTCCTGTGGTGGCTATCGCCGATCGTTGGGGCGATGATGATATCGATACCGGTCTCGACTTTATCCAGCCGGGTGTCGCTGGGGAGCGCCTGTTCTCGCGCGCGGCTGTTCCGGATTCCTGAAGAGACTCATCCTCCACGTGTACTGCGCCGGATGGTGCGCCACCTGGGCAGAATGAATGCCGCGGCACCCACGCCGACCTTCGTTCAGGTGGTCGTGGATCCGATATCGAATGCCTTGGCAACGGCGCTGGGAACGTCGCGTCATGCGCACGCCGAGCCTTTGCAGCGGAGGCGCCATGAGCGCGTCAGCCGGGCTGTCAAGCAGGGGCCGGTGGCGATGAACAATCTCGAGCGCCTGGCGTTTCTGGATGATCCGGTGATGCTTTCCCAGTTGCACTGGAGAGTGTGGGAAGATCCCGAGGCTCACGCTGCCTGGCGTCATTACGGATTGCCGCCAAGGGTATCGCTGCGGGTGGCGGCATTCCATTGAGTCGCGGCTGAAATGCGTCTTTCGACGCGAAAACGGGTCCACACATGTGGGCCCGGTTTTGGCCTCCACCTTCGAATAATTCGAGAATGCTGTCTATGCTTGGATGAGGCAATGTGAAGTTGCCCGATGAGCTATTCATGCTGAAGGGAATCAAGGAGTAACACTATGGGCTTCATCCTGTGGCTGATTATTGGTGGCATTGCGGGCTGGATTGCTGGAAAAGTCATGCGTGGCGGTGGGTTCGGTATTCTCGGAAATATCGTCGTCGGCATCGTCGGTGCCGTGATCGGCGGCTTCCTGTTCAGTCTCCTGGGGCTATCGTCGAACGGGCTGATCGGGTCCCTGGTCGTGGCGACCATCGGGGCGATCATCCTGTTGTGGATCGTCGCCAAGGTGAAGAAAGCCTAGACGGATTTCGTACCGACTGGTCCTGGAGAGAAAGCCGCGCCATTGCGCGGCTTTCTTGGTTCTGACTGACCGTTGCGCTCGTGGAAAGCAATCCAGGCCAAGTGCTTGCTGACAGGAATCGGGTACACTAGCGCCTTTGACGGACAGAGATCTGCAAGGATGCCCGATTCAACGACCGGCACGCGTAAAGAGCGCTTCATTGGGCTCGAATGGCTGCGCTTTCTGCTCGGCCTCTACATCGTTATTTTCCATACGCTTCACAACTATCCTTCCATTCGCGATTGGTCGCACTACGTGACCGATATCGGTTTCTTCTCGACTAGCGCCTTTTTCGTGCTATCCGGCTTTCTGTTGACCCATGTCTATCTCGACTCGTCATACCAGATGCGCGAGTCGCCCAGAAGCTTCTGGCTCAAGCGCTTCTCGAATCTCTACCCGATTCACATCGGATCACTGCTTCTCGCCATGGCAGTATCGGCATTGGTTGGCTACCTGGCGATCGCGCCGGGGGATAGCGATATCTCGCTGCGGTTCGTGGTGTATGACGTCAATAACGATATCGGCCAGCTCGACTGGAAGAGCCTGAACCACACCATGGGGCCGCTGGAAACCGGCATCAATCTGCTGCTCAATTTTACCCTGCTGCATGCCTGGAATCCGCTATACCTGACCTTCAATCCGCCGTCCTGGTCGATCTCGGCATTGTTCTTCTTCTATCTGACGTTTCCCTGGCTGGCGCCTCGGCTGCGCCGCGTTCTGCACCCGCGTCGCGCCATGTTGCTGGTCAATCTGGTCTACTTGATTCCGCCTCTGTATGTCATTCTGACCACCGATTACGGCGTGCCGGAGACCGGCATCCTGCACCGCAACCCGTTGATTCGTCTGCCTGAGTTCGCCGCCGGCATCTTGCTTTGCACGTTCTATGCGCAACGCAAGGCGCAGGGGCGGCTGATGACGCTTCCCCAGTGCTGCCTGACGCTGTTGGCGGTTGCCGTCAGCGTGATTCTGGCAGTCACGCTCCTGGGGCTAGGACATGCCTGGTACTACGCCCTGCATAATGGTCTGCTGCTGCCAGCGCAACTGGCACTAATCTACGTTGCCGCACATTGGGGAGAGCCTCGCAGTCGTCGATTGATGCGTTGGGCAACCCGACTGGGCGGCGCATCGTTGCCGATGTTCGCACTGCATGTGCCGCTTTATGCCGTGTTCTCGCGAGTCGAGCGTGTACTCTCCGGCGATCCCGGCCTGTGCAGGACGGATTTTCAAGGCTGCCTGGCAGCGGCGGGTGAGTTGCATCTTTGGCTGTACCCGTTGTTCCTCGTTCTGACCGTGCTTTTCTGTGTGCTGTTCCAAGAGCAGTTCGTGGTGCGCGTCAGAAAGTTCCTGTTACGTCATCTGCTCGGCAAGACCCCGCGCTCTCATACCGAGAAGTTGAACTAGGTCTCTGTCATGTCGTCGTGCGCCGTGGCATCGGCGCACGAGCACCTTTCCGGTATACTGTGCCGCCGCATGCGCCCTGTCGGAATCCATTCGGCGTCCGGCGCAAGCCGTTTCCCGTAGCATGAGGTCTCTCTTGAGCGAACTTCTCGTCCCATGGTGGGCCCAGCAACTGACGCTTTGTGGTTGGCCCCTTGTCAGCGATCCTCGGCTGGCACTCAGCGCCGACCAGGCGTTCGAGCGCCTGATGTTGCTCGGGATCGATAGTCGAGACGAGTTTGCGTGGCGACTCTGGGAGAACGCTTCCGACACAGGCGAGCCTCCAATCGCACGGCTGGCCGCCCTGGAGTTGCTGGCGCTGGGAAGTACCGTGGGCTGGACCCATCCTCGAACGGATGAGGCCTGGCTGCTTGCCCTGGCACGCGACATCGTGACCGACATGCCGACGCTCAAGGCCTGGTTGCAGGCGCTGGCGCATCTGGGCGATCCGGCGCTGGACATGGCGGGGCAGGCACTGTTCGCCCGGGAACGGCAACAGCGAGGCGTTTCCTGGCGTGAGGTTCGGCACAGTCTGAAATCGATCGATATGCCGGCTCCGCTTTGGCCCGCCGATCTCTGGCGAGCCAGGGCCGTCATTGCGCCGGTTCTTGCCTGGCCAATCCAGCATTCCCCGGAAGAACAGCGGCAGCAGCAGGCGCTGTTACGCGAGCAGGGCGAGGTCCGTGGTCCGGATGAGCTCAAGTCCCTGTTGTTCTGGCTCGCTGGCCAAGGGCACCGCTACGGCTGGGAGATGGACGCGGTTCGACTCGCGCGCCAAGGGGCTGAAGCTCGTGTCGAGTGGTTGGCCGGATTGAACGACCAGCAGGACTACGGCCGGGTGTTGCTGCAGTTCCTGGCCGAAGAGGAGCCGCTGGATTGGGCGGCATGGGACTGGCTGCGCCTCGTCGACCAGGCTTACCTCGGCTGCTGCGCTGGCTGGCTTTCTGCCTCGGAGGCGGAGGTGTTCGCGGCCCATGCCATCGATCTCCTGCAGCAGCGCTATGCCGATTGGGAAGCGGTGGCGCGTGCCTATCAGCGAGGGCGCAGCCTGTTCGAAGGTCGAGACCTGCGAGAGACGTTCGACAGCGACTGGGGCGGTCTGCTCGTCGCCAGCCGGAGCCCTTGGGAAATGCCATTTTCCCGGATTTTGGGAGTGGAGCAGCGCCAGTTAGCGCGAGCGTTCATCCAGCAGCAGCGTGGAGAAGCCGACAGTTGGGTGCTGGCCATTGCGGCGGTACGGGACCCGGATCTGATTCATCGTCGCCACCTCGACGAGCCGCTGGGGCAGGCTCGGACTGAGGATGCCGAACGCTACCTCGAAGAAGTTCTCGGCCTGCGCCGGGAAGAGGGCACCGCTGGGCTGGCGAGGTTCTGGATGCCTGCGCAGGCGCATCATCTCAATCAGCTGGCAGCGGATTCTCGCCATCACGTCGGTCGAAAATCGTCGCGGAGGGCATCGCGGCGCCTGGCCGCCTGTGCCGATCATGCAGCAACGATCGCCATGGCGGAAAAGTACGCGTTCTATCTGGTGATGGCCGCCGATAGCGGCCGCTATCCGTCTTCCGAAATCAAGGCGCTGGCTCAGTCGCTATGTGACGTGCTGAGTCGCTTTTACAGCGACCCCTTGCGCATGCTCTCGGCCTGGCATGCCTGGGAAATCGTCCTGAGTCAGGATGAAGCGCCGGAAGAAGTCTCGCTGGCGGATGATATTGCCTGGCATCGGCATGATTTGGGGTCGCCGTTTCACTGGCTGACAACGTCGCGGTCACTGACCTGGCTCGAGCCAGGTGTGCGGCCGACATTGACGCGCTTTACGGCGATATCGCTGGCTGGGCCGCTCAATGAGGCGCTGTGGCAGGCACCGCAGCCTCTGGCGCCGCAGGATCGGCAGGCGTTGGGGGAGTGGGTGGAGCATCAGTATGCCTTGCAGGGCGCTTCCGGGCTCATCGACTTCCTGGATTTTCTGGTCGAAGCGGGTGACCGTCAGGATTACCAGATCAACTATGCGCCCTATACGCTCAATCGCGCTCGGCTCGAGGCGGAAATCGCGATTCTCGAGTCAGGTGAGTGTGCGGACGAGGAGCGCGTCCATCTATTGCGCCTGAAACACGTGCGGGACAATGCCTGCCGCTGCAACGATCAGGACATGACAGCCTGGGATATCGCGCAACTGGTGGATCTTGCCTTGGCCGGTCGGCAGCTCGATTGGCTCGAGGAAGATCGGCTTTCCCACTATCTCGATGCCGCGATGCGGCTGGCTGGGCGGCATTACAGCAGTTGGTACGATTACGCCGAAGGGTTGTACAGCGGTTTCGGGTTTTTCATGGACGACACGCCCGAGCGAGAGGCCTTTCTGATGCGCTTTCGGGAGGCTCTCGATGCCTGGCTGGAAGCAAGGCCGCTATTGGCCGGCGCCTGGGCGAGCCTCGATTTTCCCGGTAGCGCCATGACGCACTGGACATCGCTCCATGTCGATATCCTGCCGGGCGAAGCGCATCATCTGCATTGACGCTGTTCGTTGATCCGGAAGGCTCGCCAAAGCGTTTTCAATGACATATGATCTCCGCTGTGCTACGCCACTGGAAAGAGGGCGTGGCTTTTTTCTGTCCGATTGATCGATGATTCGAGCCGAATACAGGCCGTTTTGGCGGTGACACCTCGTCGAGGTGTGTCACCACCACAGCGACTCCACTTCGCCGGGCGACTCCTCACGAGTCGCCGATAGACAGGCGGTGCCCGTGACGGCTCACAGGCGAACGAGGTCGCGCTGAATGCTAAGACGCACAGCCATGGGGCTGGCACTGGTGATGGTCATGTCCGGTTGCTCCGCTCCTGTAAAACAACAACAGGTCAACGCGCAGTATTCACTTCCCTTGGTCAAATCCCCGACCGTTGCTACCAGCGAAAACCGGAGTGTGCCACCTGTGCCTCAGACAATCCGGGACTTTCGGCCGCAGAATGTCTCTCCGGCAGTAATTCGCAAGGCGCTGCTAAACGAACACGAGCGTTGGGTGGGAACGCCTTACGTGCTCGGCGGGACGACGCGCAACGGTATCGATTGCTCCGCACTAATGCAGCACGTGTTTGGGGAAGCCTTCGCTCTCGAGCTGCCGCGTACGACGGAAGAGCAGGTGCTGGAAGGGAGTCGAGTGGCAGAGAATAGCCTCAAGGCGGGGGATCTGGTCTTCTTCCGGCCGCCGGGACCCTACAATCATGTTGGCGTTTACGTGGGCGATGGCTACTTCCTTCACGCGTCGTCATCCCAGGGCGTGAAGCTGTCTCGTCTCGATAACGTCTACTGGAAGCGCTACTACTGGCAGGCGCGGCGCCCCGTCGAGCGCACACAGCTGGCCCAGCGGGTGATGCTGGCCAGCGAAGGTTGAGATCGGTCGTGAGTGTCGTTGTCTCGACCGAGCGGTAAACGGTGTCTAGTCCTGAAATAGGTTGACATCTAGTTTCGCCTCAGAGCGCCCGATGCACTGCATCGGGTGTTTGTATTTCAGGGCCAGGTGGGGCCGGTCACGGTTATAAATTTCGACCGATTCGTTGACCATGGTGCAAGCTTGATCCAGGTTCCGAGGCTGCACCAACAGGAACTCCGTTTTCAGGATTCCGTTAACCCGCTCCGCCAAGGCGTTCTGGTCCATCGGTCATCGAACACTGGATGCCATGACGAGCGTGCAGGCGCTGGTAGCGATCGCAGCAATACTGAATGCCTCGGTCCGAATGATGAATCAACGGCTGGTCACCGGACCGTTGTCGCAGGGCCTTGCGCAAGGCCTGCTCCACGTCCTCGCTGCGTAGGCTCTCATGCACATGGTGACCCACGATCTTGCGGGAGTAGGCGTCGGTGACCAGGCTCACGTAGCTCATGCCCGAGCGGGTCGGCAGGTAAGTGATGTCGGCCACCCAGACCTGATTGGGGCGGATGGCGATCATCTGACCCGCGCCCGGCTTGAGCAGGTTGGGGTGACGCCGGAAGCGATGGTGGCTATGGGTCGTCTTGTGGTAAGCCCGGCGACGAGGCACCAGTAGCCTGTGAGCCCGTAGGACTTGAAACAGCTGATCCCGCCCCAGGTGCAGGCTCACTTCAGCCTGCTGGTGCAACAGATAGTGGAGCTTGCGAACCCCGATCCGGGGCTGACAACGACGGATCGCCTGCACGAAGCCGATTACCCGCTGATCCCGGCCAGCTCGCTCCCGTTGCGTCCGCTGCGCCTGATACCAGGCCTGACGACTGATTCCCAGAAACGACATGCCCTGCTGACGGTCAATCCGGCAACGCGTTCTTGCGTGAGGACTTGCCGGACCGCTTTTTTACCGAGACCCCGTAATCCTTCTCCATCACATCGACAACGGCTTCGAAGAACTGGGCCTTCTGCTCGGCCAGACGCAGCTTCTCCTCAAGTTCCTTGATGCGCTGCTCCGGGGTCGGGGGCGATTTCGGCATGACAGTTCTCCTGGCGGAGCGCTCCGTGGCACCGGGACGCCAGTCCTGGTGATCATGGCGACGCAACCACTTTAGTACCGTCGAGCGGCCCTGGATACCGTAGCGAGCCTGAGCCTGCTTGTAGGTCATCTCGCCGCGCTCGACCTGGTCTACCACCGTCTGTTTAAAGGCCAGGGTGTAGTCCCGCTGGGTGCGCTTAATGCGTTGATTCATCACGTTCTCCCGAAGTGAGGGCGGAACGTGTCAACTCTATTCAGGACGGGTCAGGGGCATGAAAAAGGGCAGCCATGAGGCTGCCCTTTTATGTGGTGGCGATGCCACCGATAACGGACCCCGGCGAGCGGGATCCGACACGATCAGTGCTGGTGACCACCTTCGCCATGGACGTGACCATGGGACACTTCTTCTTCGGTCGCTTCGCGAACTTCGGTGATCTCGACGTCGAAGTTCAGCTTCTCGCCGGCTAGCGGATGGTTGCCATCGACCGTTACGGTATCGCCTTCTACCTTGGTGACGGTGACCATCAGCGGGCCTTCCTGAGTCTGCGCCTGAAACTGCATGCCGGGCTCGACGTTATCGACACCCTGAAAGGCATCGCGCGGAACTTCCTGAACCAGTGCCGGCTGGACTTCGCCGTAACCTTCGTTCGGTGCGACGGCGACCTGAAGCTTATCACCGCTACCGTGACCCTCAAGCTCCTTCTCGAGGCCCGGAATGATGTTGCCCGCACCGTGCAGGTAGGTCAGTGGCTCCCGACCTTCGGAACTGTCCAGCACCTCTCCCGCATCATTGGTCAGTTTATAGTGGAACGCGACCACGGAGTTCTGGGCAATCTGCATCTCGAAACCTTTGCGTTTGTGCATGTCTGTCCCATCCTAACGTGCCACGGCCTTTCTGTCAGGTCGCAATGACGTTGGATATTGGTCTAGCCGGCTCGATGCAGCCCACGGGACGGCCTCCATAGCAGTTGCGCCGCTTCGTGGGTGTGGTTACCCTGATTTCGAGGATAAACTACCGTGATCCTGCGGTTGAGGAGAAGTTCGTCATGACCGTTTTCGTCGTTTGGCTCATTGCCTTCGCCGTTCTGCTTTTTTTGTTGCTCAAGGCTTGGGATGGTGCGCTCGGAGGGGCGGTCAAGCGCCGGCTGCCGGCACAACTACAGGGAGATCCCGCCCAGGATCGCTGGGTGATGGCGATCGCCTTGGCCGTGCTCGGAGCGACCTTCATCGTGAAACCCGTTTCCATGCTCTTGACGCTGATCCTGCTGGCGATCGTGCTCTGGGTAGGCAAGCGCGTCGTCTGCTGGGGTATGCGTAAAGCCAGGTTGCACTGAGCGGACCGATGGTCCGTCATTTCGGTCGGGGCCATCAGACGCACGACGGGCGATGCTTGAAGCATCGCCCGTCGTGCGTCTGATGCTACCTTTGCGCTCGAGTTGCGTTTGAAGTGACGATCACCAGCTAGCTTTACAGCCAGGTCGAGAGCGTGATCGAGCCGAACTGATCGCCACTGTCCTGCTCCTCGAATTCGTGAGTGCGCCAGACGGAGCTGTAAGTCAGCTGCCAGCGGTTCCAGGAGAGCGCCAGGCCGATCTGGGCATCTCCGACCCAGGGGCGTCGGTCGACGGAGTGGCTGTCCTCGAACGTATTGCCGTCGAGCAGCATATTGTAGGCCATGAGCCGGCCTTCGACGTTGGCAAAGACGTACCAGTTGAAGCCACTATCGGCTTCGAAGAAGATCCGGCTGCCTTGGGCGGGCGCCACGGCCGGAACGCCGAAGCTCTTGTTCAGCCCTTGGCCCAGGCGCAGCCCGAGCCCCGTCGCGGCATAGGTATAGAGGTTACCGGCCGCGAATCCGACCGAAGGGCCGTATTCGGTTTCCAGCGTGCCCAGTTGACCTTGCTTCCACCAGGCGGTGTTATACGCTACGTTGACGAACGGCTCGTTGTGGAGCTGGTTGTGCCAGCCTTCGGGCTCGTCGCTACCGATCAAGTGATGAAAATTTTTCTGCACGGTACGACCGCCGGCGCCAGGGCCCACGATACCCACATCGAAATAGAGGCCGCTGGTGCGACGCCACCCGACGAGCTGTTCGTCATCGAACAATGAGAGCCCGGCATAGAGAACGCCGGCATAGGGGCGGTCGTCCTCGATCAAACGACGCTTGTCGATGTCCTCGGGGGTATAGATCTGTTGCCCGAAACGATAAGCGGCACCATCGAGCGAGTTTGCACTCCAGCCGGGCAGGGCATCGGCAAGGGCGCGAGTCCAGTGGTCCCGGTCGGGCTTGAAAGACCAGTCGATCTCCAGTCCGTTGGTGTAGTGGCCGTCTTCACCGCTGGCAAAAATATCGTTTTCCGATTTCAGTGTCAGGATGCCATCAGCCCAAACCGAGCCGGATATTCCAGCCAAGGCGATGGCGAAGCCGGTTCTTGCCCACGTTAGTCCCTTCATGAATCGTATTATTCCCTTGAACGAATGGTGTGCCCTACACAACATACAACAGCGAAGGTAAAGCGTCGATAACCTTTATAATTAATAGCATGCTAAAAAAACGGCGCCCCGAGGGCGCCGCTGAAAACTATACTGGACGGGCTTTCTACCGCCCGGGTTGCCTTGATCCTTCGTTGCCTTGATCAATAAGGGGCCACGCTCACGCTCGAGCCGCTGGCAACCAGCTTGACGCGCTGACCCACCTGCCAGTTGCGGTCGGCCTTCTGAACGACCACGACGTTCTGACCGCTGTCCTGACGAATTTCGAGCTCGTAACCGTCGACACGGTCCGTTGCCTGCTGAATCTTGCTTCCGGCGACGGTGCCGCCGATGGCGCCCGCGGCGGTCGCGATGGTACGCCCAGAGCCGCCACCGACCTGGTTACCCAGCAGGCCGCCGATCACGGCGCCACCGAGGCTGCCGAGAACGCTTTCGCCGTTACCGCCCTGGATCTGTACCGGGCGAACCGACTGAATGGTGCCGTAGCTGACGGTCTGTGCGGTACCTGCCTGATCGCCGCGATAGACGTCGCCTGAATAGGTCGAGTTGTTGGTGCAGCCAGCCAGGGCCAGCAGGCTCATGACCAGCGCGGGGGCGATAAGTCGTTTCATGATCCATTCTCCTTAACATCCAGATTTGGCTTCGTGCCGGGTACACTGAATCAGTACATTAAAACAGTGTTCTAAAACGAGTCCAGTGCAGAATATCCTTAGCTACGGCACCAACCATGCCTACATGGAGTGTAGACATCGCTGCCACTGGCCCGCTAATCCTGATCATCTTCCTCGGGTACGCTCAGGGTGCCGCTATTGATGAGAGTGGCAAGCAGGGGCTCGCTATTCGGAAACTCAAGTACCCTCGCATCGAGACGGGAATTGGCCGACAGATACTGTGCCAGCTCGAGATCGCAGACAATGGCGTCTCCATCGGCGAACAGCGTGGCCCGGGCGTCATCCAGCCGGCGCCAGGCAAAGCGCGAGCCGAGGCTGTGGGTCAGCTCGCTACCGCTCTCCAGAGCGCTGCGCAGCTCGCTCGGTTCTGCCGGGGATTCGGGCGGGATCAACTGATCCAGGTACTTGGGCTGGGTCATGGCGCGACCGAACCATTGCGCCATCTGTTCCGGCCTGTCGATGGCATCCAGCAGCAAGGCGCGGACACGGGCGATCGCCTGATCGTCCAGTTCGCCGATAGCGGCTGGCGGCTGCAGATCGGCGTCGCCATAGCGCTGGCTGTCACCGAGCTGCTCGCCGATATAGTCGGCAAACGAAGTCACGACCTCATCGGTGGAGGGCGCCCGGAAGCCGATCGAGAAGGTCAGGCAGTCGTCGGCGTCGCTGATGCCATGGTGCGCGACGCCGGGGGGCAGATAGAGCATGTCGCCGGGTTCCAGCACCCAGTCCTGGCCGGCTTCGACCATGAAATCTTCCAGAATCCGCAGATCGATTCCGGGAAGCAGCCTGGCGTCGTCACCGGGCGTGCCGCCCAGTTGCCAGCGACGCCGGCCGCTTGCCTGCAGCAGGAAAACATCGTACTGATCGACGTGCGCGCCCACGCTGCCGCCAGGCGGAGCGTAGCTGACCATGACGTCATCGAGACGCCAACTCGGTATGAAATCGAACGCTTCCAGCAGCTCGGCGACTTCGGGAACGTAGTGATCCACGGCCTGCACCAGCAGCGACCAGCCGCCGGCCGGCAGGCGCGAGAAAGTCTCCTCGTCGAACGGGCCGTGGCTGACCTGCCACGCCTTGTCGGGGCCATGCTCCTCGACCAGCCTGGCTTCGATGCCTTCCTCGCAGGCCAGGCCCGCCAGATCGTCCGGCTCCAGTGGCGAGACGAAGCCGGGCAGCGCGCCGCGGATCAGCAGCGGTGATTTCTGCCAGTGCTGGCTGAGAAACTGGGCGGGCGTGAGGCCGCCGAGCAGTGTGCGAGGCTTGTTGGCCGACGTCATATCGATCTCCAGCTGGGTATCGTTGAGGGCTTAAAGCGCTTTGGCCTGATCGACGGCGTTACCGATGTAGCTTGCCGGTGACAGCGCCTTGAGCTCGGTCTTGACCTCGTCCGGCAGGGCGAGCGTGTCGATGAAGGCGGCAAAGCCGGCCTGATCGATGCGCTTGCCGCGGGTCAGTTCCTTGAGTTTCTCGTAGGGCTTCTCGATCCCGTAGCGGCGCATGACGGTCTGGATCGGCTCGGCCAGCACTTCCCAGCTCTGGTCCAGATCGTCGTTGAGACGCTGCGGGTTGGCCTCGAGCTTGCCGATGCCTTTGAGCGAGGCCTCGTAGGCAATTAGTCCGTAGGCCAGGCCGACGCCGAGATTGCGCAGCACGGTGGAGTCGGTCAGGTCACGCTGCCAGCGGGAGATCGGCAGCTTGCGGGCCAGGTGATCGAGCAGCGCGTTGGCCAGCCCCAGGTTGCCTTCGGAGTTCTCGAAATCGATCGGGTTGACCTTGTGCGGCATCGTGGAGGAGCCGATCTCCCCGGCAACGGTGCGTTGCTTGAAGTAGCCCAGCGAGATGTAGCCCCACACGTCGCGGTCGAAGTCGATCAGAATGGTATTGAAGCGGCTGATGGCATCGAACAGCTCCGCGATGTAGTCGTGAGGTTCGATCTGGGTGGTATAGGGGTTGAACGTAAGCCCGAGCGACTCGACGAACGTGCGGGCGTTGTCGGCCCAGTCGATCTCCGGATAGGTCGCCAGATGGGCGTTGTAGTTGCCCACGGCGCCGTTGATCTTGCCCAGCAGCTCCACCGATTCGATCTGCTTGAGCTGTCGCTGCAGGCGGTAGGCGACATTGGCCATCTCCTTGCCCAGCGTCGTGGGGCTGGCAGTCTGGCCATGGGTGCGCGACAGCATCGGCTGTTCGGCATGCTCGTGGGCCAGTTTGGCGATGGCGTCGTGAACCTGGTGCATCGTCGGCAGCAGCGCGGCCAGGCCGTCGCGCATCATCAGGGCATAGGAGAGGTTGTTGATGTCTTCGCTGGTGCAGGCGAAGTGCACGAACTCGGTGATGGCGTGCAGCTCGGGCTGATCGGCGATCGCTTCCTTGAGGAAGTACTCGATGGCCTTGACGTCGTGGTTGGTCGTGCGCTCGATGGTCTTGATCCGCTCGGCATCGGCGATGGAAAATTCCTTCACCAGCTTGTCCAGAAACGCCTGCGCCTCCGCGGACAGTGGCGGTACTTCGGTGATGCCGGGATGTGCCGCCAATCGTTCGAGCCAGCGCACCTCGACGGTGACGCGAGCCCGGATCAGGCCGAACTCGCTGAAGTGTTCGCGTAGCGGAGCGGCTTTGGCTGCGTAGCGGCCGTCGACGGGGGAGAGGGCGGTCAATGCGGAAAGTTCGATCATCTTGGGTTCCCGAAGGCTCGCACGAGCTCGAAGCTCGCGGTTAACGAATTCATGGTTTCGACATCAGTGGGCGTCGAGCTCGCGCAGCGTGCGCCTGATGGCACCGCGCTGGAAGATCAGGCGCCAGCGGCGGCCACCCTGCTGATGCCACAGCAAGGCGAAACGCACACCGGCGAGAAGGGCGGTGCGGATGCGTTCCGGCATCATCCGGCTCTGCAGCAGGCTGGGCTCGCCCTGCACCACGATCCGGTAGCGGAAGGTGGAGAGCGTCTCCTGATACAACTCGCCGAGACTGGCAACGACGTTCTCGTGCGTCTCGCCGAAATGTTCCGCCTGGCCCTGGATGCGGACGAGACGCTGGCCGAGGGTGCTCATCATGGCATCGTCCTTGCGCAGCCGTTGCATCAGCAACACCATCGAGAAGCCGTAGCGCATCACCGCCGGCTGGGCATGCTGGCGGGACATCACCGCGAGCAGGGTATCGATGCCCAGGCGCAGGTTGTTGTGATGGCCGCCGTAGATCGATTCGAAACTCGGCGGGTTGGTATCCAGCGTCGCGCGGAGCAGCGTGTTCCAGGCGCGTTCGTCGCACTGGCCGGTACGGGCGAGCTGATCGACCACGGAAGCCGCCTGAAAGACACCGGCCAGGGCCAGCGCCTGCCGGCCATTGCTGTCGAGCGGTGCCGATTGAATGGGCGTTGGATTCATGCCGAACGCTGGCTCCCCGTCGTTGCGGTAAGGTGGGTGTCGGGCCGCGCTGCGCCGGTCAATTCGGCGACGGCCGCCGTATCGGCGGTCTCGGTGGCGCGGATGACAGCGCCACCGAGACACACGTCGCCATCGTAGAGCACCAGCGATTGGCCGGGCGTGACCGCCCGCTGAGGCTCATCGAAGCGAACCTCGATCTCGCCATCGGCCAGCAGTGTCACCTCGCAGGCGACGTCCTGCTGGCGATAGCGGGTCTTTGCACTGAGACGCGACTTTGCCGGCGGTTCGCCCGCCACCCAGGCTGCCGGCTCGCAGTACACGACATCGCTGTAAAGCAGCGGATGCTCGCCCTGGACGACGATCAGGACATTGCGCTCGAGATCCTTGGCGGCGACGAACCAGGGTTCTTCACTGTGATCCTTGAGGCCACCGATACCCAGGCCACGGCGCTGCCCCAGGGTGTAATACATCAACCCCATGTGTTCGCCCACCAGATCGCCCTCCGGCGTCTCGATGCGGCCGGGTTGGGCGGGCAGGTACTGCTTGAGGAAGTCGCTGAAGCGACGTTCACCGATGAAGCAGATGCCGGTGGAATCCTTCTTGCGCGCCGTGGCCAGGCCATGACGTTCGGCCAACGCCCTGACCTCGGGCTTTTCCAGTTCACCCACGGGGAATAGCGTGCGTGAGATGGCATCGCCGGGAACGGCATGCAGGAAATAGCTCTGGTCCTTGTTGCCATCGAGACCTTTGAGCAGTTGCGCCCGGCCATCGGCGTCGTCGGCACCTCGGCGAACGTAGTGGCCGGTGGCGATCAGATCCGCACCGAGCATCTCGGCATAGTCGAGGAAGACCTTGAACTTGATCTCGCGGTTGCAGAGGATATCCGGGTTCGGCGTGCGGCCTGCCTGATACTCCGCCAGAAAGTGTTCGAAGACATTGTCCCAGTACTCGGCGGCGAAGTTGGCCGTGTGAAGCTTGATGCCGAGCGTATCGCTGACGGCCTGGGCATCGGCCAGATCCGCCATCGCCGTACAGTACTCGGTGCCATCGTCTTCGTCCCAGTTCTTCATGAACAGGCCCTCGACGTGATAGCCCTGCTGGATCAGCAGCAATGCGGTCACGGAGGAATCGACGCCCCCCGACATGCCGACGATGACCTTCTTGGCATTCTCGCGGGACGGCAAGGCGCCTGCGCTGGGTGAGCGCACGCTATCGCTGGGCAAGCTGTCAGTGGTCATGGCGATTCCCGAGGACAGGTGAAGGCGGGCGATGACATCGGATTCGTCGACGGCTGGGCGCGACGACGAAACGGGCGCCGCCCTGAATAAATGACCCGGGATTATAGCCGAAAGCGGGTCTGGGCATCGAGCCCGACGGGCATTCGATACCAGGCGAGCGGCCGTCACCCGGCCGCAGGGCCGGTCTCAGCGCTCGCGAATGAGATCGAGCGGGTAGCGGCGGCCGTCACGCGCGTCGCGCAGACGCTGCATCACTACCGGGCTGCGCAGGCGGCGGCTGCGGTCGAGATCGTCGATCTCGTCGTACGTCAGCCAGTGAGCGCTGATGATCCCTTTGTCGAGCGGATTGCCAAGGTGCGCCAGCGGCAGGCTGATGAAGGCGTGACTGTGGAAGGTGAGGCCATCCGAGGTCTGATGGACATAGAGCCCCAGGTAATCGGTGATGGCGATCTGCCAGGCGGACTCTTCACGAACTTCGCGTTCGGCCGCAGCGATCAGGCGCTCGCCGCGTTCCAGATGGCCGGCAGGCTGGTTGAACAGACTGAACGGTCCGCCGCGATCCTCTTCCACCATCAGGTACCGACCGGCCCGTTCCACGATCACGGCAACGGTCACGCGGGGTGTCCAGCGATTCATCTTTTCATTCTCCCAGCTCGGTACGCGGCCCTCGACAACGGGCCACGGGACTCAGCCGATCATACCCGGTCTGGGGCAATTCGAAAGCCCGCGGTCGGAAGAAGGGCGGTGGCACGAGGAGGCCAGGACGGGAACGGGATGGCGATCATCGAGTGCGTCGTGGCTTCGATCGCGGGTTTCGGTCCTGTCGCGATGGACGCTTCCGGGGGGCGTTCACGGTCTCGCTGCGCCAGTCTCCGGGCTGCAGCTCGCCCAGTTGCCACGGACCGATGGCGGCGCGAATCAGACGCAGCGTGGGGTGGCCGACATGCGCCGTCATGCGCCTTACCTGCCGATTGCGCCCTTCGCGAAGTTCGATTTCCAGCCAGGTCGTGGGGATGGATTCCCGATAGCGAACCGGCGGGACCCGTGGCGCGGGATCCGGCCGGGTCAGCCGTCGAACCCTGGCAGGCCGGGTCGGGCCGTCTTTCAGCGTGACGCCATGGCGTAATGCTTCGAGCGCATCGTCGTCCGGCGTTCCCTCGACCTGCACCCAGTACTGCTTCGGCAATTTATGACGCGGGTCGCTGATATGGTGGATCAGGGCGCCGTCGTCGGTCAGCAGCAACAGGCCTTCGGAGTCGTAATCGAGGCGTCCGGCTGGATAAATGTCGGGAACCTGAAGATAGTCGGCCAAGGTGGGTCGCCCTTGGTCATCGGTAAACTGACAGAGCACATGGTAGGGCTTGTGCAATAGATAGATTCGACTCATGCCGGGTCGCCAACGCTCCTCTTGAATAGCCGCGAACGGTGATGTCGGGGCCACGATGCCATGGCGTTGGCGGCCTGTCGCGACTATTTTCAGTGAAGGCTTGCATACAGGCCCTATCGGCCGCATCTTCAAGGAACCTCGGGCCTTCGATGGTATCCAATACCTGACCCAGTCCCAATTTGATGCACCCGGGCCGATGCATCCAGGGATTCATCCAGATTGTGCCAACAACCGTATGTCAGAGATCCTAGATAGAGTGTCGTTGTACCTTTCCAGGGAGCCGGCGCGCATGGGTATGACGCGCCCGCCCGACCCTGGTCATGAAGAGCAGGGCGATGTCGCCGAGCAGGTGTCCGAACCGCAACTGGCGCCGCCGCCCATGTACAAGGTCGTGCTGTACAACGATGACTACACACCCATGGAGTTCGTCGTCGAGGTGCTGCAACGGTTCTTTGCCATGGACAGCGAGAAGGCGGTTCAGATCATGCTGGCCGTCCACACCCAGGGAAAGGCGACATGCGGCATCTTTACCCGCGATATCGCGGAGACCAAGTGCCATCAGGTCAATGAATATGCAAGAGAGTGCGAGCATCCTCTCATGTGTGACGTGGATGCCGCAGAGTAGGACGCGGACACACATCGTCGACGCTTTTGTCTTCGAAGACTTGCGAAACCGCTGTTTGTGCCCGATTGTGAAAGTGCCGACCGACGCCCTCAGTGGCTAAAAGGGGACTGCCATGTTGAGTAAAGAACTTGAACTCACCCTGAACACGGCCTTCACCGTGGCGCGCTCGAAGCGACACGAGTTTATGACCGTGGAGCACCTGCTGCTGGCGCTTCTCGATAATGCCTCGGCAGCCGATGTGCTGAATGCCTGTGGGGCGAATCTGGAAAAGCTTCGTGCCGATCTGCAGGATTTCATCAATTCCACGACGCCGCTGATTCCCGAAGAGCAGGAAGATCGGGAAACGCAGCCGACGCTGGGCTTCCAGCGCGTGCTTCAGCGTGCCGTTTTTCACGTCCAGTCTTCCGGCAAGAGCGAGGTGACCGGCGCCAACGTGCTGGTGGCGATCTTCTCCGAGCAGGAGAGTCAGGCCGTCTATTTCCTCAAGCAGCAGAGCGTGGCCCGGGTCGATGCGGTGAACTACATCGCCCACGGCATTTCCAAGGTGGCCGGTCACAGCCAGCCCCAGCAGCCTTCCCAGGAGTCCGAGGAGGGCGAAGAGGCAGCCACCGAAAATGGCCAGAGCCCGCTGAGCAGCTACGCCACCAACCTCAACGATCAGGCCCGTCTGGGCAAGATCGATCCGCTGATCGGGCGGGACCACGAGCTCGAGCGCGTGGTGCAGATCCTGGCGCGCCGGCGCAAGAACAACCCGCTGCTGGTAGGTGAAGCGGGCGTCGGCAAGACCGCCATCGCCGAGGGGCTGGCCAAGCGTATCGTCGAGGAGGACGTGCCGGACGTCATCGCGGATGCGGTGGTCTATTCGCTCGACATGGGCGCCTTGCTGGCTGGCACCAAGTACCGTGGCGACTTCGAGAAGCGCCTGAAAGGGCTGCTGGCCGAGCTGCGCAAGCAGGACAACTCGATCCTGTTCATCGACGAGATCCATACGGTGATCGGTGCTGGCGCCGCTTCCGGCGGTGTCATGGACGCGTCCAACCTGCTCAAGCCGCTGCTCTCTTCCGGTGAGCTGCGCTGCATCGGGTCGACCACGTTCCAGGAGTTCCGCGGTATCTTCGAGAAGGATCGGGCACTGGCACGTCGTTTCCAGAAGGTGGACGTGCCGGAACCGACCGTCGAGGACACCATCCGCATCCTCAAGGGGCTGCGTGGCCGCTTCGAAGAGCATCACCAGTTGAAGTACACCGACGGCGCGTTGGAAAGTGCCGCCCGGCTGGCGGATCGGTATATCAACGACCGTCATCTCCCCGACAAGGCGATCGATGTCATCGACGAAGCCGGCGCGCACCAGCGTCTGCTGCCGCCGGAGGCGCGAATTGCCACGATCGATGTCGATCAGGTCGAGGCCGTGGTGGCTTCCATCGCGCGGATTCCGCCGAAGAGCGTGTCCAGCTCGGATCGCAAGCTGCTCTCCAATCTGGAGCGCGACCTGAAGATGCTGGTATTCGGTCAGGATGAGGCGATCACCAGCCTGTCCGCCGCGATCAAGCTGTCTCGTGCCGGACTCAAGTCACCGGACAAGCCGGTGGGCAGCTTCCTGTTCGCTGGTCCGACGGGTGTCGGCAAGACCGAAGTGGCGCGGCAACTGTCTCACCTGATGGGCATCGAGTTGGTTCGCTTCGACATGTCGGAATATATGGAGCGTCACACGGTATCGCGCCTGATCGGCGCGCCGCCGGGATACGTGGGCTACGATCAGGGCGGCCTGTTGACCGAGGCGATCACCAAGCAGCCGCACTGCGTGCTGTTGCTCGACGAGATCGAGAAGGCGCACCCCGAGGTCTTCAATCTGCTGCTGCAGGTCATGGACCACGGTCGCCTGACCGACAACAATGGCCGCGAGGCGGACTTCCGCCACGTGATCATCATCATGACGTCCAACGCCGGTGCCGAGCAGATCTCGCGTCGTTCGATCGGGTTCCAGACGCAGGACCATTCCACCGATGGCATGGAAGTGATTCGCCGGACGTTCACGCCGGAGTTCCGTAACCGTCTCGACGGGATCATCCAGTTCCATGGCCTCGAGCCTTCCATCGTCCGCAACGTGGTCGACAAGTTCCTGGTCGAACTGCAGGCACAGCTGGACGAGAAGCGCGTGCAGCTCGATGTCGACGAAGACGCCCGCGTCTGGCTTGCCCAGAAGGGTTACGATCCGGAGATGGGGGCACGACCGATGGCCCGCGTCATTCAGGAAAAGCTCAAGAAACCATTGGCAGAGATGATCCTGTTCGGCGACCTGGCGGACAACGGCGGTATCGTGCACGTTCGGGTCGAAAACGACGAGCTGCAGCTGGAGACCGAGGCCGAGGTCGCCTGACGGCGCAACGTCTCGGTCCTGCGGAAACGATAACGCCTCGCCATGGCAACATGGCGAGGCGTTTTTCGATTCGTGTCATCTCATCTCACCCGTCTGACGCAAGACTACGATGTCAGATGTTTTTTCAGGATGACGGGCAAGGCCGCCAAAGCAGGGCGGGAAGCGCGAGATGGGCTCGCGAATTAGCGAGAACGGTAGACGATGCGGCCTTTGGAGAGATCGTAGGGAGTCAGCTCTACCTTGACCTTGTCACCGGTCAGAATGCGGATGTAGTTCTTGCGCATCTTGCCGGAAATGTGTGCGGTCACGACGTGGCCATTTTCCAGTTCAACGCGGAACATGGTGTTGGGAAGGGTGTCGACGACCACGCCTTCCATTTCGATATGATCTTCTCGTGCCATATAGGCGATCCCTCTTGAACGTTTTGAGCATGGGGCTTGGTGTGAGAGCCTGGCATGGCGCCGCGCGGTCGGCAATCGACGTGATATACCGCAAATAGCAGTGTCGCCATCCACGTCGTCATCGAGTCAGCCACGCTTGGGCCTCTGAAGTGCGCGATATTATGGGCTATCTCGCCAGGGAAGGCAAAAATACCGCTTGAAATCGGGCTAAAAGCCATCCGGGAGCGGAGCTGTCGTTGCGTCGCCATGCATGGTCGCCCGCGCCAAGTTCCCAGCGCCTCTAGGAAAACGCCGTTGCCGGGATCATGCGTTGCCAGCGTCCGCCACTGAGATACTCGAGCGGCTGGTAATCCTGCTTGTAACGCATTTTCTGACAGGCCCGGATCCAGTAACCCAGGTAGACATGAGGGAGGCGGCGTTTACGTGCCAGCTCGATCTGGCTGAGGACGGCAAAGCTGCCCAGCGAGCGCCGCTCGAAGAGCGGGTCGGGATCGAAGAAGGTGTAGATCGCCGACAGGCCATGGCTGAGCAGATCCGTGGCAGCGACTGCCATCAGATGATCGCCCAGTCGAAATTCCAGTAGCTTGGCGAACGGATGGGTCTGGGCCAGAAACATCCGGTACTGTTCCCGGCTCGGCGGGAACATGTCGCCATCCGCATGCCGGGCGCGAATGTAGCGGGCGTAGAGGGCATAGTGCTGCTCATCGAACTCGGCTGGCCGTAACCTGAATGTCAGATCCTGGTTGCGATTGATCAGCTTGCGCTGCGTACGCGACGGCGCGAAGTCGTCGACCGGGATCCTGACCGAAGTGCACGCGCTGCAGCTCTCGCAGTGGGGGCGGTAGAGATTGCTGCCGCTGCGCCGAAAGCCCAGTAGCGTGAGCGCATCGTAAACCTCCGGAACGACGGTCTCCTGAGGGTCGAGAAATAGTGTCGTTGCCTCCCGGCCCTCCAGGTAGCTGCAGGGGTGGGGCACCGTCAGGAAGAAACGAAGATCGCGTGCCTGACGCTGCGGGCTGTTCGCATTGTCGCTGCTCACGTTGGCTCCGTCGGCCAGAGGCTGGCCGGGTTGGGTGCGTTGACGTTCTTCTCAAGGTAGTCGAGGAATGTCTCGCGAGCGATGTCTCTGGCACCCATGCTGGCCAGATGGGGCGTATGCATCTGGCAGTCGATCAACGCGAAATCGTGGCGCTGAAGGTGCCGCGCCAAATGTACCAACGCTATCTTCGAAGCATCGGCAACGTGGCTGAACATCGATTCGCCGAAAAAGACGCGCCCGATCGACAGCCCGTACAACCCACCGACCAGCGTCTGCGACTGCCAAACCTCGACGCTATGCGCATGCCCCAGGCGGTGAAGGTCCACGTAGGCCTTTCGCATGGCGTCGTCGATCCAGGTGCCTTCGGCATCGGCGCGGGTTTCGGCGCAAGCGGCAATGACACGCGGGAACGCCCGGTCGAAGCTCACTTCGAAGCCACCGTTGCGCAGGCGCTTGTCCAGACTTCGGCGGACGCGTATCTCCTCCGGGAACAGCACCATGCGGGGGTTTGGCGACCACCACAGGATGGGCTGGCCCTCGGCATACCACGGAAAGATGCCCTGTCGATAGGCACTCAGCAGCCAGTCGGGGCTTAGCGCACCCCCCGCGGCTAGCAGACCGTCGGGTTGTTCGAGTGCCCGGGAGGCTGGCGGGAAAGCGACGATATGTGGCGGTAACCAGGGCAGCATGCGTTCGGCCGGACAAGAGAGCGGCCAACAGCATAGCAAACCTTGAATGGCGTGATGCCTTTTGCATCTTTTGCCGCGGGCGTCATCAAGATTGTCGTCGTCGCCGCCGATAAGAGCCTTGATTCCTCAATCTCGGAAACCACCATGGCTGCATTTCGACAGCGTCTTCGCAGTGCCGGCATCGGTACCAAGCTGGCCCTTATCGTTGCCTTTCTTCAAGCCGCCGTGCTCCTGGGGCTGGCCTTCGCCATGGCCCAGGCGAGCACGACGCAACTGCGTGAAGCCACGACGCATGAGCTGAAAACCCAGCAGGATTCCATCGGTGACATGCTGTCGTTGTTCGATTATAGCCTGCAGCAACAGGCGGACCGGTTCCTGAGTATTTTTTCGGAGCAGTATTCGGGGCGTTTCGTATTGAGCCCAGACCAGCTCGTCGAAGTCTCGGGGCGCCAGACACCGGCGCTCAAGGATGGGCTTGAAGTGCTCAACGACAATACCTGGAAGCTCGATCGGTTCACCAAGCAGACGGGTACGCCAGCAACGATCTTTGCGCGCGACGGGGATGACTTCGTGCGCATTTCCACGTCCCTCAAGAACGAGAATGGCGAAAGGGCGATGGGAACATTGCTCAGTCGGGACTCGAAGAGCTATGCCAGGCTGATGGCGAATCAGCCGTATATTGGTCTCGCCAGGCTTTTTGGCACCGACTACATCACCAAGTATCAGCCCATCCAGGACAGAGATGGTCAGGTCGTCGGTGCGCTGTTCGTGGGTGTCGATGTCAGTGCCGAGATGGCTCAGGTTCAGGATCGTATTCGTGAAATGGGCATCGGTGATGCCGGCTACACCATGCTGGCCTCGGCAGCCGGTGATCAGAAGGGGGAGGTCATTGCCGGCGGGCCCTACGAGGGGCGGAACTTGTTGGACGGCGAAATGGGGGAGCTCTTCGCACCGCTGTTCGAGGCGTCATTCGGCGACATCGAATATACCGCCAGCAGTGGCGAAGGGCGGCTGGTGCGCTACTCGCGCTATCCCGAGTGGCAATGGGTCGTGGCCGGTTCGGTCTCGGTCGATGAAATGCAGGCGGGGGTGATCGCGGCGCGGGATCGCTTCCTGCTGATTGCACTTGTGCTGGCCGCGGCGCTGAGTGTGACGCTCTACTGGATCGTCAAGCGGCTGGTGACGCAGCCCATGAGCCGCGTTGTCAACCTGGCTCAAGCCTTGGCGGAGGGAGACCTGTCGCAGCGCATCGACACGAGCCGGCGTGATGAAATCGGCCAACTGGTTGCCGCCATGAACGGTATCGGCAACGGGCTCGAGCGTATCGTGGCGCAAGTGCGTACGGCAGTTGCGCAGACCGAAAGCCATACCCGGGAGCTGGCGTCCGGCAACGCTGAACTGGCGTCGCGCACCGAATCCCAGGCGGCGAGCCTTGAGCAGACCGCTGCCAGCACCGAAGAGATCAACGCGACGGTTCGTCAGAATGCGCAGCGGGCGCAGGAAGGCGATGAGCAGGCGCAGCGAACCGTGGCGGCAGCGGGTGAAGCGCAGAGCACCGTCGAGGCAACGTCGGAGGCGATGCAGCGTATCGTCGGCATGGCGACGCAGATCTCCGAGGTGGTGGGCGTGATCGATGGCATCGCCTTTCAGACCAACCTGCTGGCGTTGAACGCCTCCGTCGAAGCCGCTCGGGCCGGCGAGCACGGTCGCGGTTTCGCCGTGGTGGCTCAGGAAGTCCGGAACCTGGCGGAGCGCTGCACGACGTCGGCGCAGCAGATCAAGGCGTTGATCGGCAAGACCGTCGACGAAGTCGACAGCGGCAACCTGCGCGCGGCCGAGGCGGGGCAGCGGGTCACCGAGATCGTCTCCCAGGTCGAACGCATCAGCACGCTGATCTCGGAGATCCGGCTGGCATCCGAAGAGCAGTCTCGCGGTATCGAGCAGATCAACGTGGCGATATCCCAGATCGACGAGACCACCCAGAGCAACGCCGCGCTGGTGCGTCAGTCCAGCGTGTCGACCCGGCAGTTGAACGAGCAGAGTCGCCGGCTGGCGGAAACCGTCTCGCTGTTCCGGTTGCGTAACGCGCCGCCGGCTGAGACAGGAGTGCCCGAGGCTGCCTCGCGCCTGGACGAGACAGGGCGACGAACGCCAGCCGGCGAGCCTCTTCCAGCTTGATCTGGCGCCTCGCGGATCATGGATTTCATGACCTGCCGGCGCCCCCTGTGATGTCGACGCGGCCCCCGGTATGATGGCGGGTTGAAGAGGTCGAGCCCATCAGCGGCTCGGCCGTGATCGTCAATGCCGCGAGCGGAATGGAATGCCGCCAGCGGCGTGGCAGTTGATCGTGTTACGCCACGCCAGATCGGGCGCGAGGGGGTTGATCATTTGAGTGCCAAGAGTTCGGCCAAAAAGAGCCGTCGTCCATCAACGCAAGCGCAAGCCAAGGAGCAGGCCCGCCACGTGATCATGCGCCTACAGGGCGTGACTCGCGAAGGTGCCGTGATTCTGTTGCTCGCCATCTGCGTTTTTCTGCTGTTGGCCCTGTTCAGCTACACGCCGACGGACCCCGGCTGGTCCCATAGCGGGCCGGATCAATCGGTTTCCAACTGGATGGGCAGGATCGGTGCCTGGCTATCCGATGTGCTCTATTCGCTGTTCGGCGCCAGTGCGCTGTGGTGGCCAGGCATGTTCGGTCTGGGTGCCTGGCGACTGATGCGCCAGACCCAGGTGCAGATCGCCTGGGACCCCATGGCGCTCGCCGTTCACACCGGCGGGCTGGTGCTGCTGTTGATGAGCACGACCACGCTGGGTGACCTGCATTTCTACAACGCTGCCAGCGATCTTCCTAACCAGGCGGGCGGCATTCTCGGCCGTGGTATCGCCGGTTCTCTCGGCTCGCTGGTCGGTGTGCGAGGCACCACGCTGATCGCCATCGCGGCATTCATGTGCGGCTTCACGCTGTTCTCCGGCATGTCCTGGTTGACGGTGATGGATGAGCTCGGTAGCTCGCTCAATCGGCTGTTCCATTGGACGAAAGCTCGCGCTGGCGAGCGTCGTGAGGCGCGGGAAACTCGTCGTCTCGACAAGGCCGAGGCACGCAGCATGGCCGCCGATGACGCGGCAGCGGCGGACGATGCCGGTGCGATGGATGAGGAAGACGCGCCGCGCCGGAGCGCGTGGTGGGCCAGGTTGCTGCCGTGGAACCGGCTGCCCTGGAACAGGGCGCCGGATCTGGAGCAGTGGGAAGACGACGACATGGCCGCCGAACGGCCAGTCCGGCGGGAACCTGCCTGGGAGAGCGCGGTGGGTGCGGCTGCCGATGGGGTCGAGCCTCGTGACACCTCGATGTGGCGTCATGACGGTCGTACGGACATTCCGTGGGATGTCCCGGCGCGAACACCGTCTGCCAAACGGCCTGAAGCTTCCTACACCGCTCGCCAGCAGCGTGACGAAGCCCGCGAGCCCACGCTGGGTCGGCTACCGGGCGAGGAGCCCGAAGTACCGCAGCGAACGGCGCCGGCGACCCGCTTTGGAGGCGAGGCCTCGGCCCGGCAGCCATCTTCCACCGAGTCAGGGCCGAGCAGGATATCGGCAACCGACGACTCGACGAATGCCGTCGCTGCCTCGTCGGCGATCTCGGCCGCCGAGGCTCAGGGCAGGCCGGATGCCGGGGAGGAATCCGGGCCGGAAAGTACGCCGTTCCGCGCCGATGTCACCCGGCGACGCATACCCGATGCCTTTCAAGCGCCAGCAGGCGAGTCCTCGTCCGTGCCTCCGGCTCCCCGGGGCGACATCGACGAGCGCCAGCACGGTGAGGCGTTCCGGCACGGCGAAGAGTTCCGGTACGGTGAAGCGTTCCGGCACGATGAGGAGCCCCGGATTGACGACGAGAGCCGTCAGCCGCGGGAACCTGCGCCGGAGCTCGCTGCAGACGAGCAGCGTGCCGTCACGAACGCGCGGGAATCCGCGCAGAGCGAGCCGGGGCTCTCCGCGAACGACGAGGACGCGCCGACCCAGCAGTGGGGGATTCGCGCGGAACGCGAGGAGCCGATGGCGGATTGGCGTCCAGTAGCGGCCTCCCAGGCCGACGAGCCGGCAGCCGACACCGAAGAGCCGGTGATCGATATCGAAGGATCGGCGAGGGCGCCGGAAGAGGCGTTTTCGACCGAGCCGACAGACGATCAGCCTCGCCATTCGGGCATCAACTGGCGGGAAGCCGAAGCGGACGGCGGCGAGATACCCTCGGAGCCAATCATCTCTTCATCGCCATCGCCATCGCCATCGTCGGCGCATGAGCCGAGCCGCTCAGTTACCGAGCGAACGCCGCAGCGTCAGGAACCGTGCTTCGATATCGCCGACGATGATCGGACATCCGTGAGCGGCGGCGACAGGAGCGGGAACAGAGGCGAGAGAGGCGAAAGCGTGGCTGCCGGCCTTTCGACGGCGCCGCAGCCTTCGTCAGTGCCGGCATCGACACCCCCCAGCGAGGGGCGGCTGGCGACGGCAGCTCAAGCCAGGGCCGCCGCCGATGACCAGCCGACATTGTGGACCGTCGAGCATCTGCAGAGCCAGCGCCCGGTCATGGATGATATGCCGGAGCCGAGCGGCGATCTGCCGTCGATTCGCCTGACCACGCCCGCCGATCCGGAGCAGCCAAACTATACGCCGGAACAGCTGGCCGACATGGCCGACCTGCTCGAAATGCGGCTGCGCGAATACGGGGTCAAGGCGGAAGTCGTCGAGACCTGGCCGGGGCCGGTCATCACCCGCTTCGAGATCCGCCCGGCGGCCGGCGTGAAGGTTTCCAAGATCAGTAACCTGGCGAAGGATCTGGCACGCTCGCTGATGGTGAAGAGCGTGCGCGTAGTCGAGATCATTCCCGGCAAGCCGACGGTGGGGATCGAGATTCCCAACCCCAACCGGGCCATGATTCGCATTCGCCAGGTGCTGGATTCCGACGTCTACCAGAATGCCGAGTCGCCGGTCACGCTGGCGCTGGGCCAAGACATCGGCGGCAAGCCGGTGGTCGCCAACCTCAACAAGATGCCTCACCTGCTGGTCGCCGGCACCACCGGCTCCGGTAAATCGGTGGGGATCAACACCATGCTCGTGTCGATGTTGCTCAAGGCAACGCCGGACGAGGTGCGCATGATCATGGTCGATCCCAAGATGCTCGAGCTTTCCGTCTATGACGGTATTCCGCATCTCCTGGCGCCCGTCGTCACCGACATGAAGGAGGCAGCCAACGCCTTGCGCTGGTGCGTTGCCGAAATGGAGCGACGCTACAAGCTGATGGCGGCCATGGGCGTGCGCAACATCGCCGGCTTCAACGCCAAACTCGACGAAGCCGAAAGTCATGGCGCCCAGGTGCAGGATCCGTTATGGGAGCCGCAGCCCTGGGAAATGCACGAGCAGCCGCCGGTGCTCGACAAGCTGCCGTACATCGTGGTGGTGATCGACGAATTCGCCGACATGTTCATGATCGTCGGCAAGAAGGTCGAAGAGCTGATCGCGCGCCTGGCCCAGAAGGCGCGTGCGGCCGGTATCCACCTGATTCTGGCCACCCAGCGGCCCTCGGTCGACGTGGTAACGGGGCTGATCAAGGCCAATATCCCGACGCGCATGGCGTTCCAGGTATCGTCCAAGATCGACTCGCGCACCATCCTCGATCAGGGCGGGGCCGAGAACCTGCTAGGCCACGGTGACATGCTCTACCTGCCGGCCGGTGCTGGCATGCCGCAGCGTGTCCACGGCGCCTTCGTCGATGACGACGAGGTGCATCGCATCGTCGAGGACTGGAAGCGTCGCGGCGAGCCCGAGTACATCGAGGAGATCCTGTCCGGCGGGGTATCCGCCGACGCCCTGGCCGGGCTCGAAGCCGACGGCGGCGACGGCGACGACGCCGAGCAGGATGCGCTCTACGACGAAGCCGTGCAATTCGTCACCGAGACACGCCGCGCCTCCATTTCCGCCGTCCAGCGTCGCTTCAAGATCGGCTACAACCGCGCCGCCCGACTGGTGGAAGCGATGGAGCAGGCCGGTGTCGTCTCCTCGATGGGCACCAATGGTTCGCGGGAGGTTCTCGCACCACCACCGGTCGGCCATTGATCGAGAGCTGACGGCCATAGGGTGAGGTAAAACCCTATGGCCGTTTTGCTGTCTCAGCAATGACCACGATCATTTCACGTCATTACCACAATGATTCCACGCCATTGATCCAAGATCGTCGATGAAAGTCCGACGATTCACGATAAGGAATGCCCATGCGCAAGATGAAGAGGTTGGCTGTCGCCGGATCGCTGTTGCTGGCACCGGTGCTGATGACGCAGACCGCGCTGGCCGACCAGGCCTCTGCCGATCGCCTGACTCATCTGCTGGAGCCGCTGAAGACCTACTCTGCGGATTTCGAACAGCAGATCCTGGATGCCTCGGGTTCGAGCCTGCAGGACACCAGCGGGCACATGTGGTTGTCGCGTCCCGGACATTTCCGCTGGGAAGTGAACGAACCGTATCGCCAGCTGGTGGTCTCCGACGGCAACGAAGTCTCGCTCTACGACCCGGATCTCGAGCAGGTCACCATTCAGCCGCTGGATGATCGCGTTACGCATACGCCCGCGCTGCTGCTCTCCGGAAGCGCTTCGGAGCTCTCCGACAATTATGACGTGTCGCGTCAGCAACAGGGCGCCAGCGAGACCTTTACCCTGGTTCCTCAGGCCAACGATACCCTGTTCGAGCAGCTCAAGCTGACCTTCTACAGCGAGAAGCTCGATGCGTTGCAGATGACCGACAGCACCGGCCAGCGCACGGCCATCGACTTCGATAACGCGCAGATCAATATCGATATCGACCCCGGCCAGTTCCAGTTCCAGGCGCCCGAAGGTGCCGACGTGATCCGCGAGCAGGCCCCCGCGACGCCGTAACCCTCTCGCTTTTCGGTCGACTCGCCCCCGTCGTGTTCGTCACGGCGGGGGCGAATGCGTTTCAGGAAGCAGGCTGCCGGGGCGGGTTCGCCGGTCAGGACTCGTTGTCCGCCTCCCGATCCAGTTCGGCACGCCATGTCTGCATCTGCTGGAAGCGCTTTTCCTGACCGTAGTCGCTGGGGTCGTAGAAACGTGCGCGGGGCAGGTTCGGCGGCCAGCAGTCATGTTCGGTGCCGGCGGGGTAACCATTGGGTTCGTTGTGGGCATATCGATAGCCGTCGCCGTAGCCCAGTGACGACATCAATTTAGTGGGCGCGTTGCGCAGGTAGACCGGCACTTCCAGGTCGGGATGCGCGGCGACGAACGCCTTGGCCTGGCTCCAGGCCTGGTCGATCCGATTGCTCTTGGGGGCGATCGCCAGGTGGATCGCGGCATGGGCGATGGCGCGCTGCCCTTCGTAGTCGCCCAGGCGCAGATAGGCATCCCACGCCGCCATGACCAGCGGCAGCGCGCGCGGGTCGGCGTTGCCCACGTCTTCCGAAGCAATCGCGGCCAGGCGCCGGACGATGTCCAGCGGATCGCCGCCGCCACTGATGAACTGGGCGATATACAGCAGGGCCGAGTCGGGGCGTGAAGAGCGCACCGACTTGTGAACGGCCGAGAGCAGGTCGTAGTAGTGCTCCCCCTGCTTGTCGAAGGCGGCGCCCTGATGGCCGATCACTTCGATCACGGCATCCCGATCGAGATGTTCGCCATGCTCGTCGGTCTTGGCGAAATCGCAAGCGGTTTCCAGCAGGCCCAGGGCGCGGCGGGCATCTCCGGACGCTGCGCGGGCGAGAATCGACAGCGTCTCGTCGCTGGCGCGGATATTGCGCACCCCCAGCCCCAGCGGTTCGTTGCCGAGCGCGCGCTTGAGCACCGTGATCAGTTCGCTTTCGTCGAGTGTCTTCAATACGTAGACCCGGGCTCGCGACAGCAGCGCCGAATTGACCTCGAACGACGGATTCTCGGTAGTGGCGCCGATCAGCGTGAGCAGGCCGGATTCGACATGGGGCAGCAGGGCGTCCTGCTGGCTCTTGTTGAGACGGTGGATCTCGTCGAGAAAGAGCAGGGTCTGCCGCTCGCGCATCTGGCCGTCCCGAGCCCGCTCGACCGCCGCGCGGATGTCCTTGACGCCTGCCATGACGGCAGACAGCTGCTCCAGCCGGGCGCCGGAGGCTTCCGCCAGGATTTCGGCCAGCGTCGTCTTGCCGACACCCGGCGGCCCCCACAGGATCATCGAGCGCACACTGGCGGTTTCCGCCATGCGCCGCAGCGGCTTGCCGGGGCCGACCAGGGCCTGCTGCCCGATGTAGTCCTCCAGCCGGCGCGGCCGCATGCGGTAGG
The DNA here is from genome assembly GCF_036663415.1 of Salinicola sp. 4072. Classification (NCBI taxonomy): domain Bacteria; kingdom Pseudomonadati; phylum Pseudomonadota; class Gammaproteobacteria; order Oceanospirillales; family Halomonadaceae; genus Salinicola; species Salinicola sp. 4072. The sequence continues at coordinate 87,790 of NZ_JAXOVV010000011.1, forward strand.
CGAGAGGGGCGTTGTCGGTGCGGGAGTCACCTCGAGAGGCGTCGTCGGCAAAAAGGTCCATGGCATCTTCCAGGCTGGCTGACGGCAGCGAAACGGTACATTTCGCTACAGCGATTCAGACGTTAGGCGTAGAGCGTTTATCGTAAAAACCGCTAGGGTATGAAATTCTAGCGTGTGACTGGAGGCAGACCCAATCGATCGTCGACAGGAAGGCTATCCGAGACTCGTCTACCTAGGCCGGCGTTGCCCGTCGCGCCGCGACAGGGCGAGGATCACGAGTTCCAGCGCCAACTCTTGAGACAGGCGCTACACTAGGCTGACAAACGCGGCGTTACCCGACATCGCGCTTCACGGACAGGAGACTCACCATGCCCATGCTGACTCAATTGCGTCAGGACCATGCCAACATGGCGCGCCTGCTGCATGTGTTGCAACTCAAGCACAAGACGCTGGCCGACGGTGAACGGCCCGATTTTCGGCTGATCCGAGAAGTCGTGGATTATATCCTCGACTACATGAGCGGGTTCACGATTCCGCTGGAGCGAATCTGCAGCGATCGACTGGTGGCCCGGGAATCCGGGATCAACGCGCTGACCGAGCGCTTGGCTGGCGATTATCAGCACCTTCACCAGCAATTGATGCGGCTCTCCCGGGACATCGACATGATCCTCATGGACGGGGTGATGCCGATGGACAAGTTCGCCGACGATCTCAAGTCTTATCTCGAAGCGCATCGGGCCTACCTGCGAGCCGAACGTGAAGAGCTGTTCCCGCTGATCCGGGAGCATTTCGACGAAGACGATCTGGCACGGCTGGCCGCCGAGCTGCCTGCTCAGGCCGGCGCCGAACTGGCGCGGTTGCAGGAGGCCTACCCGGAGCTGTACACCGAGTTTCGCGAGGCACCCTCGCCGGTGTAGCCTCGGGGCTGTCCAACTCCCGCCGGTTTTCCATCCTGCCCGCTCTGCCTTTGCCCACGATGACGATCGCCACTGCGCGATCGTCGTCGCTTGCGTAGAATGATCCCCCTGAAAACAGTGGCAGGGGACAAGATGGATCGGCTGCAAGCGATGCAGGTTTTCCGTGCGGTGATCGAGGCCGGCAGCTTCGCTGGCGGTGCCCGGCGCCTGGGTGTTTCCAATGCCATGGTCAGCAAGCAGGTCTCGCGGCTCGAGGAGACGCTCGGCGTGCGTCTGCTGGTACGTACCACACGCCGTCTGCAATTGACTGCGGAAGGGGAGCGCTACCTGACGACGGCGACTCGCCTGCTCGACGAGCTGCAGGAGCTGGAGGCGGGAATCGGAGAGCAGCGCGGCGAGGTACGTGGCCGACTGAGACTTTCGGCGCCGGTGGACTTCGGTGCCCGCTCGCTGATGCCGGCGCTGCAGGCTTTCGAGGCGGCTCACCCGGCAGTCTCCCTGGATCTGGTGCTGGAGGACAGACGCGTCGATCCGCTGGCCGAGGATTTCGATCTGGTCGTGCGTATCGGCGAACTGGAGGATTCCGGTCTGATCGCCCGCCCGCTGATGCGGATGCCGTTGCACCTATACGCGTCGCCGGCCTATCTCCACCGTCACGGGACGCCGCGGCACCCACGCGATCTCAAGGATCATCGGTGCCTGCACTACACCTTGTCGCGGCATGGACTCTACTGGCCATTCTGGGTCGATGGTGAGGTCTATCGCTGGCGGTTGCAGCCGGCGTTTTCCTGCAACAACGGTCGGGCGCTGGTGGAAGCCGCGGTGATGGGCATGGGGTTGACGTTGAAGCCGGCCTCCCTGGCGGCGCCGGAGGAGAGAACCGGCCAGTTGGTTCGTGTGCTCGAGGTATTCGAGATGCCGCCGCTCGATGTGCACCTGCTGTATGCCGAGCGTGACTACATGCCGGCCCGGTTGCGGGCGCTGATCGACGCCTTGCTCGACTACTTCGGAGAGGGTCAGCGGTATGATTGATGCGCTGATTTTCGACTCGGGCGTCGGTGGCCTCTCGGTCAGCGCCGAAATTCGGCGGCGGATGCCGTGGCTTCCGTTGGGCTACGTCTGTGACAATGCTGCATTGCCTTACGGCACCAAGGATGACGCCTGGCTGGTGGCTCGGATCGTCGCCGTGTGTGAAAGCGCCTGCCGACAAGCCCGCCCCCGCGCGCTGGTGATCGCGTGCAATACCGCCAGCACCCTGGCGCTGGAGGCGCTGAGGGCGCGGCTGTCGATACCGGTCATCGGCACGGTCCCTGCGATCAAGCCGGCGGCCGAGACGACGCGAAGCCGCACGATCGGCCTGCTCGCCACCCGCGCCACCGTCCGCCGCCCTTATCTGGATCGACTGATCGAAGACCATGCGCGGGGCTGTCGTGTCATCCGGGTGGCGGCGGACGCGCTGGTCATCGAAGCCGAACGTCTGCTCAAGGGGCAGGCGGTCGATCCAGCCAGGGTTCGCGAGGCTATCGCACCGCTCAGGGCAGCGGAGGAGATCGACGCCGTCGTGCTGGGCTGCACCCATTTTCCCCTGCTGCACGATTATCTCGAGCCCTTGCTGCCGTCAGGCGTTCATTGGATCGATTCCGGGGCGGCCATCGCCAGGCGTCTCGAGTCCGTGCTCTGGGGCGCCCCGGCGCCGGCCGCCGCTGCCGAGGCGGAAGAGCGCGCCACCCGTTCGCCGGATGCCCGCAGTTGGGCGACGGCCGCGTCGGCGCCGGGATTGGCATCGGCGCTGATGCGTTTCGGTTATGCGCCGCCCGCGATGCTCGAGATCGCCTCTCCAGCCGTTGCCGTCCACGTTTCATGAGTCATTGCGCTATTTCTGCTTGAGGATTTCTGGTTTGGTGATTTTCGATATCGACCCTTCCCGCTACGACGCTCAGCTCGAGGCCAAGCGCGAGCGCATCGAGCGGCAGTTCGCCCGCTTCTCGCCGCCGCCGCTGGAGGTGTTCGCGTCGCCGCCGTCGCACTACCGCATGCGCGCCGAATTCCGAGTCTGGCACGAGGGAGACGATCTCTACTACGCGATGTTCGAGCCCGATCCGGAGGCACCGCGTCACCGGGGCCGGGTCGCGCAGCGTGTCGTCCGGGTCGACCGCTTTCCGGTCGCCAGCGAGCGCATCAACGAACTGATGCCGCAGCTGCTGGACGCGATTCGCGACGAGCCATTGATGCGGCGCAAGCTGTTCCAGATCGAGTTCCTCACCACCCTGAGCGGCGAGGCGCTGGTCACGATGATCTATCACAAGCCGCTGAACGATGAGTGGGAGGCACGCGCTCGCGAGCTTCAGGCGCAGCTCGGTGTGTCGCTGATCGGGCGCTCCCGCAAACAGCGGCTGGTATTGGATCGCGATCACGTCTGGGAACGGCTCGAAGTGGATGGCCAAGAACTTCGCTATCAGCAGGTCGAGAACAGCTTCACCCAGCCCAACGCCGAGATCTGCCGCTCGATGCTGCACTGGGCGCGCGATGTGACGTCCGAAAGCCAGGGGGATCTGGTCGAACTCTACTGCGGCAACGGCAATTTCACGGTGGCGCTGGCGGAGAATTTCCGCCGCGTGGTCGCCACCGAAATCTCCCGAACATCGGTCGCCTCCGCGCAGGCCAATCTCGAAGCCAACGACATCGACAACGTGCACGTGGCGCGAATGTCGGCCGAGGAGTTCGCTCAGGCACTGGCGGGGGAAAAGCAGGGGCGTCGCGTCGCGGCCATGCAACTCGATGAATGCGACTTCTCCACCGTGCTGGTGGACCCGCCCCGGGCCGGGCTGGATGCCGAGAGTTGCGCGCCACTGATGCGCTATCCGCGCATCGTTTATATTTCGTGCAACCCCGACACCTTGGCCGTCAATCTGGAACAGCTGAGCCAGACCCACCGGGTGGTTCGCATGGCGCTGTTTGACCAATTCCCCTGGACGGACCACTGTGAGTGCGGGGTTTTGCTGGAACGCCTGCCGGCAGCGTGATTTTGGGCACCGTTCGCCAGTGACATGGCTGTAACGGCGAGCGTTGTCAACTGCCGGCGAGCGCATGCAGTGCCGCCGATGATGCATAACCGACATGCGTCATGACGAAGCTTCACTTGTGTAGGGCGCCATGCGGCGCTGGCGTAAGCTTCCAGCCTATTGAATGTGGCCGCCATGTTGACGGTCGATGCCAGCCGAGGTGATAGATGCAACACGTCGCGATCGAGGGAAAAACGGAATTCCTGGAACAGCTGCAGGAAAAGCTTTCCAAGCGTCTCCCCGAGGATAAGGTCAAGCGGATAACGGCGTTCGCCGAGGATCTCTACGCTACCGCGCCGTTCGAAGAGGCCGCGGATCGACAGCTGGACGATATCTACGGCGCGACATTGGCGGCATGGCATTTCATGCGCACCTTCGATCCCGACGAAGCCAAGGTGCGTGTTTTCAATCCCAATTTCGAAACCCACGGCTGGCAGTCTCCGCATACGGTGGTCGCCGTTCTGCATCAGGACATGCCGTTTCTGGTCGATTCGGTCCGCATGGAACTCAATCGCCGTGGCCTGACCCTGCACGCGATCCACAACGCCGTGCTGGCGGTCGAGCGCGATGCTCGCCACCACGCCACGCGGATTACCGGGACCCGCGCCCAGCAGGCGCCGGAAGCGCGCGAGTCGATCATTCTGATCGAGGTGGATCGTCATACCGATGGCGAGACGCTGTCCGACCTCGAGCAGGGGTTGCGGGACGTGTTGCTCGACGTGCGCACTGCCGTGGCCGATTTCGACCCGATGTGCGACAAGGTTCGCGACGTCATCGCAGCGCTGGAGAGCCAGCAGGCGGGCGGCGTCACGGCGGCGGATCGCAAAGAGACCGTGGCCTTTCTCAAGTGGCTGCTGGACGAGCATTTCACGTTTCTCGGTTACGCCGAAAGCCGCTTCGCCGGTAGCGGCAAGAAGGTTCACAGCGAGCGGGTGGAGGGCAGTGCGCTCGGCGTGCTGAAGCTGGATCAACCGCGCTATCAGGAGCCCGTGCGATTCGAGAAGGACGAAGAGTCCGCGCTGCTGCATTTCGCCAAGAGCGCCTACCATGCGCGCGTGCATCGACCTACCTATCCCGACTACATCGCCATTACGCGTTACGACGACAAGGGCAAGGCGATCGGCGAATGGCGCTTCTTCGGCCTGTTTACCTCGCTGGTCTACAACGAGTCGCCGCGCACCGTGCCGATCCTGCGGCGCAAGGTTCAGGCGGTGATCGACGCCGCCGGGGTCAATCCGAAAGGGCACAACGGCAAGCTGCTGCTGCAGGTGCTGGAAGTGCACCCGCGGGACGATCTTTTCCAGAGCTCCACCGAAGAGCTCAGCCGGACCGCGTTCGGCATTCTCAACATCCGCGAGCGTCGCCGGGTGCGCCTGTTCATCCGCGAGGACCGCGCCGGGCAGTTCTACTCCTGCCTGGTGTTCGTGCCGCGGGATATCTTCTCGACGGATCTGCGCCTGCGCATCCAGAAATTGCTGTGCGAAGAGCTCGACGCGACCTTCGCCGACTTCAACCCGTATCTGTCCGAGTCGATCCTGGCGCGTATCCAGTTCACGCTGCGCTTCAACGGCGACAAGCCAGTGAACTTCGACAGCCGCGCGCTGGAGAAGAAGGTCATCAATCTGGCGCGCAACTGGCGCGAGGACCTGCATACGGCACTGATCGAAAGTTTCGGCGAGGAAGCGGGCAATCGCCGGGCCCAGGCCTTCCGCGATGCCTTCCCCAGCAGCTACCGGGACGACTTCTCGGCGCGTACCGCCGCCAACGACATTCGCCATCTCGAAGCGCTCGATGACGGCGCGCCGATCGGTGTCAGTCTCTATCATCTGGCGGAGAGCGCCGCGGAGAGCGTCAATCTCAAGCTCTACCACCAGGACACGCCGATCCCGCTCTCCGACATGCTGCCGGTGCTCGAGAATCTGGGACTGCGCGTCATCAGCGAGCGGCCCTACCGTATCGCGAGCGGGCAGCAGACCTACTGGATTCATGATTTCACCTTCGAATATCACGGCGTGGGCGAGATCGATCTGGGCGACATGCGCAGCAATTTCATCGATGCCTTCACCAAGATCTGGGTGGGTGATGCGGAGAACGACAGCTACAACCGCCTGATCATCGGCGCCGATCTGGATTGGCGTCAGGTGGCGGTACTGCGGGCGTATGCGCGCTACATGAAGCAGCTGCGCATCGGGCTTTCGCAGGCTTACATCGCCAATACCCTGGCGGCCCATGCCGATATCACCCGGGGGCTCTCGCGGCTGTTCACGCTGCGTTTCTCGCCGGAGAGCGGCAAGCGCGATGAGCAGTGTCAGCAATGCATCGACGAGCTCAATGCGATGCTCGATCAGGTCGCGAGCCTCAACGATGATCTGTTGCTGCGCCGCTATGTCGATCTGATCCAGGCGACCGTTCGCACCAACTATTTCCAGCCGCGCGAGGATGGCAGCGTCAAGGAGTACATCTCGTTCAAGCTGGAGCCCAGCAAGGTGCCGGGCATGCCCAAGCCGCGGCCAATGTTCGAGGTCTTCGTCTATTCGCCACGGATGGAAGGCGTTCACCTGCGCGGCGGCAAGGTGGCCCGTGGCGGCCTGCGCTGGTCGGACCGCAACGAGGACTTCCGCACCGAGATCCTGGGCTTGATGAAGGCGCAGCAGGTCAAGAACTCGGTCATCGTTCCGGTCGGGGCCAAGGGCGGCTTCATCTGCAAGCGGATGCCGGAAAACGCCGATCGAGACGCGATCCAGGCCGAGGGGATCGAGTGCTACCGCACCCTGATCCGCGGCCTGTTGGACATCACCGACAATCTCGACGGCACCACCGTCGTGCCGCCGCGCTCGGTCGTGCGCCACGATCCGGACGATCCGTACCTGGTGGTCGCCGCCGACAAGGGCACGGCAACCTTCTCCGACTACGCCAACGCGATCTCGATCGAATACGACTTCTGGCTGCGGGATGCCTTCGCCTCCGGCGGCGCCCAGGGCTATGACCACAAGGGCATGGCGATCACCGCCCGTGGTGCCTGGGAGTCGGTCAAGCGCCACTTCCGGGAGATGGGGTTGAATACCCAGAAGGACACGTTCAGCGTGCTGGGTATCGGTGACATGGCCGGCGATGTCTTCGGCAACGGTATGCTGCTCTCCGACAAGATTCTGCTGGTGGGCGCGTTCAATCACCGCCATATTTTCGTTGATCCCAATCCCGACGCTGCCAAGTCCTTCGCCGAGCGCAAGCGCCTGTTCGCACTGCCGCGTTCGAGCTGGTCGGACTATGACGAGAAGACGATCTCCGAAGGGGGTGGCGTCTTCTCCCGCGATGCCAAGTCGGTCCCCGTTTCCGCGGCGATGAAGAAAGTCTTCGGCATCAAGGCGGACAAGCTCTCGCCCAACGACCTGATCAACGCGATGCTCAAGTCGAAGGTCGACCTGATCTGGAACGGTGGCATCGGTACCTACGTCAAGGCCTCCAGCGAGAGCCACGCGGATGTCGGCGACAAGGCCAACGATGGCCTTCGCATCGATGGTCGCGAGCTCAACTGCCGCGTGGTGGGCGAGGGCGGCAACCTGGGTCTCACCCAGCGGGGCCGAATGGAAGCCGCGGAGAAGGGCATCCGGGTCAATACGGACTTCATTGACAACGCCGGCGGGGTCAACTGCTCGGATCACGAGGTCAACATCAAGATCTTGCTGGACGGTATCGTTCAGCGCGGCGACATGACCGAGAAGCAGCGCAATCAGCTGCTGGTCGAGATGACCGAGGAGGTCGGCGAGCTGGTGGTGCGCGACAACTACCGTCAGACCCAGGCGCTATCGCTCTCCGAGCTGCAGTCGAAGGAAGGGCTCGGCCCGTACCGCCGGTTCATCAACGAGCTGGAAGCGGCCGGCAGCCTCGATCGCGAGCTCGAGTTCCTGCCCACCGACGAACAGCTGATCGAGCGCAGCAATGCCGACGGCGGCCTGACGCTACCGGAGCTGAGCGTGTTGATCTCCTACGCCAAGAGCACGCTCAAGAGCGATCTGATCGCGGCCGATCTGCCGGCGGACGGGCAACTGCAGCAGCATGTGACCAAGGCGTTCCCGACGACGCTGGCCGAACGGTATCCGGACGATCTTCATCAGCATCGTCTCAAGCGGGAGATCGTGGCGACCCAGATCGCCAACGATCTGGTCGACCACATGGGCATCACGTTCGTGCGCCAGCTGCGCGATTCCACCGGTGCCTCGCGGGTCGAGATCGCCCAGGCGTATGTCATCGCCAGAGACAGCTTCGGTCTCAACCCGCTGTGGGAGCAGATCGAGGCGCTGGACTACCGTGTCGACAGCCAGACGCAGTACGCCATGATGCTGGATCTGATGCGGCTGTTGCGTCGTGCGACGCGCTGGTTCCTGCGTCATCGCGGGTCGCTCGCGGTCAAGGAGTGCGTCGAGCAGTACGCGCCGCAGCTGGCGCAGTTGAAGGAGGATATCGGCAATCGCCTCAGCGGCGACGAGCGCGAGGCCTGGAGCACGCGGCGCGATGAGCTGGTCAAGGCGAAGGTGCCGGAAGCGCTGGCGTCGGTCGTCGCGGCGTCCTCGAGCCTCTACGCCGGGCTGGGCATCATCCAGGCGGCGCGAACCAGTGGTGACAAGATCCAGCGGGTCGCCGAAACCTACTATGCCATCGGCCAGCGTCTGGAACTGCCGCGGATGATGCAGCAGATCAATAGCCTCGAAGTCCGCGACAGCTGGCAGGCGCAGGCGCGGGAAACGTTCCGCGACGATCTCGACCGCCAGCAGTTGGCACTGACGGTCAAGGTGCTGGGGATGACGGACGCCCCACGCGAGATCGAGCCCAGAGTGGCGCATTGGCAGGAGCAGCACGCGCCGCTGTTCGAACGCTGGAATGCGCTGCTGGCGGAGATCGGAACGGGAGCGCAGATCAGCTTCCCGCTGGTCGCCGTCGCGATCCGTGAACTGGTTGATCTTGCCGAGAGCGAAAGCGAAGGCTAAGGTGGCCTGCAGGCCGGGCGGCAGCCATGCCGCCCGTGCCGGATGGAGGTGACCTGCCGCTCGAAGAACATTCGAGGGTGGCGTCGCATTCCATCAAGTCATGATTTATTTAGCTCGAGTCATGATTATCTAGCGCAAAGATGCTCTCCGGCAGCCTTTAAGGTGCGCCGGCGGGCGTCTCTGTTATGCTTGGCTCCGATTCGGTCGCAGAACGCAGAGAGGCCCCATGAAGTATCGCGTATTTTCCACCTTGTTCGTGGCGTTGAGTCTAGCGGGCGCCAGTACCCAGGCGCTGGCGCAGAGCGAGGCGTTGAAGGATGCCCAGGAAGCTGCCAGCAAGGTCGACCTGACCAAGTTTTTCAAATCCAGCTCGGATGCACATAGCCGCAGCTTCTTTTTCGGCGGCCTCCATCAGCACCCGTTCACCGTCGACGAAGCGGGTCGTTACCAGTTCACCAGCTCGACCCTGCCGGGGGAGTCGGAGGACTACAAGATCTCTGCCAAACTCGTGGACAGCAACGGCAACGTGTTGGCCAGCAGTTCCGGGCTGGGTAGTACCGGTGGCCTTGAAATGAGAGAGACGCTGGAGCCCGGCGACTACTCCCTGCAGGTCTCGGGTCAGAAGTTCGGCACCACCAAGACCGGCGGCAACAGCTTCAGTATCGATGTTGCAAGGCTGGACGCCAGCGGCAACGTGGTCGCCAGCGGAGAAGGCGGCGTCGACGACGGCGGCGGCATCATGTTCGGCGGTCCCGGTACCAGTGGCCGGACCACGGCCTTCGTCGACGAGAGCGACCAGGTGGCAACCCTGAGCGCACCGGGCCGCCAGGCTGCCAGCAGCGTTGCCGCTGGCGGCGCTGCGACTCAGGCTGGCTCGGCAGGGCAGGGTGACGGGGATGCCACGTTCGGCACCACCAACACCGGCGCTGCCGCGACACCAAATGCTGCCACTTCGGCAGCGGCGGGCCAAGGTAGCGCTAACGAGCCTCAGATGCCGGACGCTTTCGACGAGATCGTTGCCGACATCAAGGTGCTGCAGGAAGGCGAGGTGCTGAGCTTCGACGTCGCCGAGGCGGGCACGGTGTCGGTCACCAGCTCCACCTTCCCCGGCAACGAAGGCACGTATCGTCTGCAGGCGAAGATCCTCGATGCCAACGGCAACACGGTCGCCAGCGACGAAGGTTCATTGGCTATCGGCGATTTCGATATCGAAACCGTGCTGCAGCCCGGTCGCTATCGTGTCTGGGTCAAGGGGCAACGGTTCGGTTCCGCCATGAACGCTGCCAACAACTACACGCTGCGGGTTCAGCAACTCGATACCCAGTAATCGCGTGGCAGGGAGAAGCCCGGCGCCAAGGCGCCGGGCTTTTCGTATCTGGCCGGCGTGCATGACCGTTTTCGCGCTCTCTTTCTTGACGCTTTGAACTGTTTCGGCGCTTCGAACCGCCAAAGGTCGGGTTCGTCCCGAGAGGCGAAGTTGGGATATACTCGCCCGCCGCAAGCGATCCCTTTCGTTACCGACGAGATCTATCCATGTACGCCCTCGTTCGATCCCTGTTGTTCCGGCTGGAACCGGAAGCCGCCCACCGCCTGACGTTGACCGCGCTGGACGTCGCACACCGTGCCCATCTTTCCGGCATGCTCGGTGATACTTACGTGGCTTCGGCATCCGTGGATCTCATGGGGCTGACCTTTCCCAATCGGGTAGGACTGGCGGCAGGGCTCGACAAGAACGCCGATCATCTCGATGCCCTGGGGGCGCTCGGCTTCGGTTTCGTCGAGGTCGGTACGGTGACGCCCAAGCCACAGCAGGGCAACCCCAAGCCGCGTCTGTTCCGGCTGACCGGGCCGCAGGCGATCATCAATCGGATGGGGTTCAACAACGCAGGCGTCGATCATCTGGTCGCTAACGTGCGCAAAAGCCGCTACAACGGCGTCATCGGCATCAATATCGGCAAGAACCTGACCACGCCGGTCGAGCGAGCGGTGGACGATTACGTGACCTGCCTGCGCAAGGCGCACGGTGCCGCCCACTACATTACGGTAAACATTTCCTCGCCCAACACGCCGGGGCTGCGCAATCTCCAGTTTGGCGATCATCTAGATGGCCTTTTGAGCGCGTTGAAGACCGAGGTGGTCAAGCTGAATGCCGAACACGGCCGTCGCGTGCCCTTGGCGGTCAAGATCGCCCCGGACATGACGCGTGACGAGATCGCGCTGGTCGCGAACACGCTCCAGGCCAATGAGATCGACGGCGTCATCGCGACCAATACCACGGTGTCTCGGGAGCACGTCGCGGGAACGCCCCATGCGCATGAAGCGGGAGGGTTGTCGGGCGCGCCCCTGTTCGCGAGTTCGACCGCCGTAGTGAGGGAATTGAGACAGCTGATGCCGACGATGCCGATCATTGGCGCGGGCGGTATCGATAGTGGCGTTCGGGCCAGCGAGAAATGCCAGGCTGGCGCCGATCTGGTACAGCTCTACACTGGCTTCATCTATCGCGGGCCGGAGCTGATCGGAGAGTGTGTACGTGCGACTCAGCTCGATAGCGGTCAGACACGAGATTAAGCTGAGAGCCGGAAGCCAGCGGACGTCGAACGGTAGATGCGCCAGACAGCGTGTGGCGACGAGGGGAGCGGGTCAGCGCAATGGTCTGTGCGCCAAGTGACACGGTGGGTAGTGACGCGGTTAGAAATGGCCATAAGAAGTGGCGCAGGTGAGAAATGATGCGGGCGGGCGCCTGGTGGAATGCACGCCATAAAAAGGCCCGCCAGTAGCGAGCCTTGAGTGTACTGAGGTAAGTGTCAACTACGTCATTACCGCCGGGTTCTTGTGGATGCCCGAAACGCCTGTCATTCCGGCCCATTGGTCTCCGCGACCTTCACGCCAACCGCTCATCCAGTTTTCGCGCAGATTCACATCCTGGCTTGGGCACTCGTCGCGTGAGCGACCGACGACCCCCGCTTTGTAGCCGTGGAGAAATGCCCGCTGGTTGCGATCACGTTTCTGTCGTTTCATCGTGTAGTAGCCTCTTGTCAGAACAAGTGCATCTCCTAGGGAAAACCACAGTCTGTCGAGCGACCTTAGGCCAAGTCCGACCGACTGCCCGCGAAAACGTCCGGACAGGCAAAACCGCATGCGTTGTTTCGTAGCTACACCTCCTAGCTTTAGTCGAAATGAGAAACGATGTCGATAGTCGTTTCGTCATAAAGTCTCTTTTTCACTGCACTCACGGGAATATGACCGCTTCATAACGGTCGGATGACGCCGCCATGAAAGACGATAACTCACTGTTAAGCCTCTATATTACTTGTCCGTGGGGCATCGAGTCCCTGCTGGCCGAGGAGATCACCGATCTCGGAGGCGTTATACAAAAAACTACGGTCGCCGGCCTGCATGCGTCCGCCGACCGTCAAACGGCCTATCGCATTTGCCTCTGGTCTCGCTTGGCCAACCGGGTAATCCTGACCCTCGGCCGGGAAGCCGGCTGCGAGGAGTCGGCGGCGATCATTGCCGCGGTCAAGGCATTGCCGTGGGCGGATGTGCTGAAGCCCGGCCAGACGCTGGCCGTGGACTTCCATGGCCAATCCGCCGCCATTCGGCATACGCGATTCGGGGCACAGGTGGTCAAGGATGGCGTGGTCGATGCGCTGCGCGACGCCGGATGGGAACGGCCAGGCATCGATCCTCGCGAGGCCGATGTTCGGCTGTATGCCCACCTGCACAAGGGGCAATTGCTGGTCGGGGTCGACCTGGTGGGAGCGAGTCTTCACCAGCGCGGCTATCGTCGCGATACCGGCCACGCGCCGCTCAAGGAGAATCTGGCGGCGGCGCTGTTGGTGCGCGCGGGCTGGCCGGCGCGGGCCAAGCGCGGTGAACCGCTGGTTGACCCGATGTGTGGTGCCGGTACGCTATTGATCGAGGCCGCAATGATGGCGGCGGATATGGCGCCTCAACTGAGCCGTGAGCGGTTTGCGTTCGAGACGCTGGCCGACTTCGACGCCGAAGCCTGGCGAGAGTTGCGTCGCGAGGCGCAGGCACGAGCCGAGCTCGGTCGGCGCCGGGCCAGGTCGCGTCTGTTCGGTCTGGACCAGAGCCCTCAGGCGATCTCGGCGGCAAGAAGCAACGCCATGCGTGCGGGTATTCCCGCGCTGATCACGCTATCCGGCGGCTCGGTGAAAGCGCTCGACTGCCCGGCCGAGCTTCGCGAGCACGGTGCCGAAAGCAGCGGGATGGTCATCACCAACCCGCCTTATGGCGAGCGGCTGGGCGAGCTGCCGGAACTGATCGCGCTCTACAGCGATCTCGGCGATCGCATGCGCCGGCAGTTCCCGGGCTGGCAACTGGCGCTATTCACCGGCAACCCGGACCTGGGCCATCGTCTCGGGCTGCGGGCGCACAAGCAGTACGCGTTCAAGAACGGTCCTCTCGACTGCAAGCTTTTGTTGATCGATATCGCCAGCCGGACAGACTCGGAAGGTGGCAACGAGCCAGCCCGGTCGGTGCAGAAAGAGACGGCGCTGAGCGAGGGCGCGCGGATGTTTGCCAATCGTCTGCAGAAAAATCGCAAGCGTCTCGGCAAGTGGCTCAAGAAATCCGGGGAGTCCTGCTACCGGCTCTACGATGCCGACATGCCGGAGTACGCCCTGGCCATCGATGTCTACGGCCATCAGGTTCATGTGCAGGAGTACGCGGCACCGAAATCGGTCGATCCGAACAAGGCGCAGCGTCGGCTGATGGACGCGCTGAGCGCGATTCCCGTCGCGCTCGACGTGCGGCCGGAGCAGATCCACTACAAGCAGCGCGAGCGTCAGAGCGGCAAGGCGCAATACCGCAAGCAGGCCGACAGCGGCGACCGTTTCGTGGTCGAGGAGGGGGGCGCCAGGCTGTGGGTCAATCTCAAGGACTATCTCGATACCGGGCTGTTTCTGGATCATCGCCCGGTTCGGCGCATGCTGGGTGAAAAGGCGGCCGGCAAACGCTTTCTCAACCTGTTCTGCTATACCGCTACGGCCACGGTGCATGCCGCGTTGGGTGGGGCGAGCGACAGCGTCAGCGTGGATCTATCGAATACCTACCTGGAGTGGGCGCGAGACAATTTCACGCTCAACAAGCTCGATCAGAGCCGTCACCGGATCGTGCGCGACGACTGCTTGCGCTGGCTGGAAACCGCGGGTAGCGAGTTCGATCTGATCTTCATGGATCCGCCCACATTCTCGAATTCCAAGCGCATGGAGGGCACGCTGGATATCCAGCGCGACCACGTGCGACTGATCGAGCTGGCAATGGCACGTCTGGCACCGGCGGGCGAGTTGATCTTCTCCAACAATCAGCAGCGTTTCAGCCTGGATGCCGCGGTGGCGTCGACCTATCAAGTCGAGGAGATCACCGCCCAGACCTACGATCCGGACTTCACCCGGCGCGCCAACCTGCACCACTGCTTCCGCATCCGGCACGCGAGCTAGCCGGTCGAGGACGGCCGGCTCGTGTCTGACTCAGCGAGTGCGGCCAGCCTGGGTATTCTTACGTTGCATGATCGAGCGCAGCTGGTTTTCGGGCAGGGCCTAGTCCAGCAGCGATAGCTGGGCCATGGCCTGACGCCCCTCGGGGCTGTCGTCGTCGGCCTCGAGCACCTTGCGGTAGCCGCGGGCCGTCTGGATGTGGGAGAGGTCGTCGATCCACATCATGGCCTGATCGTAGCTGTCGGCGACGGCATGTTTCAGGCCGCCGTACTGGGTGCCGATCTGGCCCCAGGCGCGGCTGTAGATCCAGTCGCCAAACATGTCCTGGTGCAGATGGACCAGGACATAGTCATGTTCACTTTCCCAACGGACGATCACGGAGACTCCTGCTGCTTGGTGCTCATCGCTTGTTCATCGCGAATGGCCGGCCTAATATGGCTGCGCCGAGCATCGCGGTTTTTCAACTCCGCGGCGAACCCGGCGTCAGGCGACATTGTAAAGCAAGCCCCGCAGAAATCGACGCCGGTTTTGACGTGCCACGCTCGAAGCCGACGCATCGCCGGGCCCGGCCTGGCGCCGGGATGAACGAGACAAGAGGATAGTCATGCGCATCCTGTTGGATGAGAACATTCCGCTGGCGGAAGAATTCTTTGGTGAACTGGGGGAAGTCACTCGCCAGCCCGGCCGCGAGATGACGGCGGCCAGCCTGAGGGGTCACGACATTCTGGTCGTCCGCTCGATCACCAAGGTGAATGCGGCACTGCTGGAAGGCGCCGACAAGCTGAGATTCGTCGGCACCTGCACCATCGGCACCGACCATATCGATACGGACCTTTTGACCGAGCGCGGGATCGGCTTCGCCAGCGCTCCCGGCAGCAATGCCGAATCCGTGGTCGACTACGTGCTTTCCAGCCTGCTGCTGCTCTCCGAGGAGGAGGGCTTTTCGCTCTCCGGCAAGACGGTGGGTATCGTCGGTGCCGGCAACGTCGGCGGGCGGCTGGCCACTCGGCTCGATAACCTGGACGTCGAATGCCTGATCTGCGATCCGCCGCGTGCCGAGGCCGAGAATCGGGACGATTTTCTCGACCTGGATGCGCTGATCGAGCGGGCCGACATCGTCTGTCTGCACACGCCGCTGGTGGCCGAAGGCGAACATGCCACGCATCATCTCATGAACCGCGAGCGCATCGAGGCTCTCAAGCCGGGCACGGTGCTGATCAACGCCGGACGCGGCGACTGCCTCGATGGCAATGCCCTGCGTGAACGGCTCGAGCGGCAGGCCGATCTGCGCACGGTGCTCGATGTCTGGGAGCACGAGCCGGGAATCGACGAGGAACTGTTCGAGCTGGTCGACATCGGCACGCCGCACATCGCGGGCTATAGCGTCGATGGCAAGATGCTGGGCACCGAAATGATCTATCAGGCGACCATGCGTCATTTCGGTTTGCCGGCGCGCAAGAAGCTGGGCCAGCTCAAGCCTGACCCGTGGTTGCGCAAGATCGTCCTGCACAGCTGGACACCGCCGCTGGAGGCGCTGTCGCTATGCGCCCGGGCCTGCTATGACGTGCGTCGGGACATGCTGGCGTTCGACCGCTACCGCCGCCGCCTGGGCATGGCGGCAGGGTTCGATGCCTACCGCCGCGAATATCCGCCCCGGCGTGAATTCCAGACGCTGCGGGTCGAGCTGAAGAAGAACAAGGGCGGCCTTCGTGACGCTCTGGAAGGGTTCGGCTTCAGCGTCAAGCTCGGCAAATAGCCGAGCCGAAACGAGAGTGCCGTTCGCGACAGCGTCTTGCCGGGCTAGGCGCTCTCGGCTTCTTCCCTGTCGGCATCCTCGCGCTTGACCACGCGATGACCGTCTTCGCTGGTACCCAGCTTCCAGTAGCTCGAAATGTACATCTCCCGCTTGCCCACGCCGCGCTCATCGATCAGATGGCGGCGCAGCTTGCGCATGGCCGAAAATTCGCAGGCAACCCAGATCCCCGAGGTGCCCGGGCGCCAGTCGAATTCGCGCAAGGCGTCGACCAGGCGATCGCTGTCACTGCCCGGGTGCGGATTGATCAGCCAGTCGATCTGCACGCCGTCTGGCAGGTCCAGTTCCTGGATATCCGCTTCGCTGGTCACTTCGATGATGGCACGGCCTTGGGCGTTCGACGGAAGTCGTTCCAGATTGGCGCCTATCGCCGGTAGCGATGTCATGTCGCCAACCAGTAGATACCAGTCCGCGTTTTCCGGCAGCCGTTTGGCTGGCCCCGGGCCGCCGATCAGGATCGTGTTGCCAGGCGCTGCCGCTGCCGCCCAGGTCGCGGCAGGGCCACCGTCTTCATGCAGCACGATATCCACATCGATTTCGCCGTCGCGCTGGTGACGCACGGTGTAGGTTCGCATCACGCTTGACGGGGTTTCCGGCATCGACTCATGGACGGTGGGGATGGCCAGCTTGATATAGGCGCTTTCCTGATCGGCAGGAAATCCCGCCATGCCCTCGCCGCCAAAGGTCAGGCGCAGCATGTGGGGGGTGACGAGCTGACGGTTCAGCACGGTATAGGGTCTGGGGGCAGGTTTAGGCATCGGAACTCCCGGTCAATTCAGGTTGGAAATCATCAGCCGCGACAGCCGCAGGAATGCCTCGAGATCGGCCGGTGCCATCCCGCTCGACAACCGCGCATGCACCTGGCGCTCGCAGGTATCGACTCGTGCCAATACGGCTTGGCCATGGGCGGTCAGCGACAGCATCTGGCTGCGCCGGTCATCCGGATGTGGCGTCCTGACAATGATGTCGGCATCGAGCAGGTCGCGAAGCAGCCGGGTAATCTGGGCCTTGTCACGCTGGGTGTGATGCGCGATGTGCTGGGCAGTGCAGGGTGCCTGGCGACGAATGGCCTTGAGCGTCCGAATGTGGGATACGGTGAGTGGCAGCTCGGCCTCGGCATAGGCCTGGCGCAAGGCTCGCTTGTAGGCATGCATGAGCTGATGCAGGGATTCACCCACCGTCGTACCGGACATGTCGCGCCTTGTCGGTTGATAATATCAACCAATTAAGCGCTCGACGAAGCCAAGTGTCAACCATTCTCATTATCGATTGGCGCGGATGTCAAACGATCGAGTGAGTTCGTGATGGCTGAAACGCAACGCCCCGCATGAAGCGGGGCGTTGCGTGAGCCAATGGGGCGGCCGGTAAGTGAACCGGCTTGTATCACGGCTCACTCCCGGTAGGCGGATTCCTTCAGTGCACGGATACGGTCGTCCAGCGGCGGGTGGCTGGCGAACAGCTTCTCCATGACCTTGCGCGTCTGTCCGGTGGTGATGGCAAACGCCGTCAGCGAATCCGGCATCTGGTCCGGCTGGTTGGTTTCGGCTTTCAGACGAGCCAGTGCGTTGATCATGGCGCCGCTTCCGGCATACTTGGCGCCGGCGGCATCGGCACGATATTCGCGGAAGCGCGAGAACCAGGCGACGATGATCGACGCCACCAGCCCGAATACGATCTCGGCGACGATCACCACCACGAAATAGCCCATGAAGCCCAGGCCACCCTCGTTGTCGCGGCTACGCAGGAAGCTGTCGACGACCTGGGCGACTACGCGCGCGAAGAACATCACGAAGGTGTTCAGCACGCCCTGGATCAGCGCCAGCGTGACCATGTCGCCATTGGCGACGTGACCGATCTCGTGTGCCAGGACAGCGCGAATTTCCTCGGGGCGCATGCGCTCCAGCAGGCCTTGGGAAACCGCGACCAGCGCATCGTTCTTGTTCCAGCCGGTGGCGAAGGCATTGGATTGCTGAGCGGGAAAGATCGCGACTTCCGGCATCCGGATGTTGGCCTGCTGCGCCAGTTCGCGAACCGTATCGAGCAACCACTGCTCGGTCGAGTTGCTCGGCTGCTCGATCACCCTGGCCTTGGTGCTCATCTTCGCCATCCATTTGGAGATGAACAGCGATACCAGCGAACCAGCCATGCCGAATACGAAATAGAAGATCAGCAGACTGTTCATGTTCAGCCCGTTGGCATCGAGATAGGGCTCGACGCCCAGTAATCGCAACGTGACGCTGGCGACGAGTACCACCGCCAGATTGGTTGCCAGAAACAGGATGATTCGCATCATCGGTCTTTACCCTCAGTCGTGGAAAAGCGCTACCACCGCCTTGCGCGATAGTCTTAGTTAGCCTGTTATGCGTTATCGCCCGATAATCAGGCAGTTATGAACCGTTAGATACGATTTTCGCGAATAGGTTTCAAGAGGGGAAGCGGCCGCGCAGCGACGCGCGGCCTCATGAATCATTGACGGTAGCGCGACAGGAAGCGAGCGAAGCGGTCGATGGCATCGCTCAGTTGATCCGCCCAGGGCAGGGTCACGATGCGGACATGATCCGGCGTCGGCCAGTTGAAGGCCGTGCCCTGCACCAGCAGGATGCGCTCCTGCAGCAGCAGATCGAGCACCATCTGGGCGTCGTCGTGGATCGGATAGACCTCCGGGTCGAGCCGCGGGAAGGCGTAGAGCGCGCCCTTGGGCTTGACGCAGGAAACCCCGGGAATGGCATTGAGCTTATCAAACACCACATCGCGCTGGGCCAGCAGGCGCCCGCCGGGCAGGATCAGGTCATTGATCGACTGATAGCCGCCAAGCCCGGTCTGGATCGCGTGCTGCGCCGGCACGTTCGCGCACAGGCGCATCGAGGCCAGCATGTTCAGCCCCTGAATGAAGTCCTCGGCGTTCTGCTTGCCCTGGCCGCCGGACAGAATCATCCAGCCCGAGCGGAAACCGGCACAGCGGTAGCTCTTGGAAAGGCCGTTCATGGTCACGACCAGTTGATCGTCTTCGGCCAGGGCGCCGGTGGAAACGTGCTCGGTGCCATCGTAGAGGATCTTGTCGTAGATCTCGTCGGAGAACACGACCAGGCCATGCTGGCGGGCGATCGTCAGGATCTCCTTGACCACGGTCGGCGGATAGACGGCGCCGGTGGGGTTGTTGGGGTTGATCAGCACGATCGCGCGAGTGCGGGCCGTGATCTTGTCGCGGATATCGGCGATATCCGGCGACCAGTCGGCGGCCTCGTCGCACAGGTAGTGAACCGGGTGGCCGCCGGACAGGTTGGCGGCAGCTGTCCACAGCGGGTAGTCGGGGGCGGGGATCAGCACCTCGTCGCCATCGTTCAGCAGGGCCTGCATCGCCATCACGATCAGCTCGGAAACCCCGTTGCCGATGAACACGTCCTCGACGCCGACGCCGGGAATCCCCTTGCGCTGGCACTCCTGCATGATCGCCTTGCGCGCCGAGTAGAGCCCCTTGGAGTCGCAGTAACCCTGTGCTGTCGGCAGGTTGCGCATCACGTCCTGAAGAATCTCTTCAGGCGCTTCGAAACCGAAGGGCGCTGGGTTGCCGATGTTCAGTTTGAGAATGCGATGGCCTTCGTCCTCGAGCCGCTTGGCATGATCGAGAACGGGCCCGCGAATGTCGTAGCAGACATTGTCGAGCTTGTGCGATTTCCGAATGGGGCTGTTCATGGGGCTTCCGTATGCTGCACAGCCTAAAAAGTCAGGCGGGTGGATAAAGGTTAGAGGGTCAGGGAAGTACTGAATGAAGCCATGAGCCATTCTTGAAGGCGTTCAGGCAGTATCTTCTCGGCGGGCTGCGTCGCCGAGGTTCCAGCATAACGCCGCGCGGGCGCGGCGCAAGGGGCAGAAGCGGCAGGATTTCACCAGCTCAGCAGGGTGAGGGTCAGCCTTCGGACTCGTCGAGAGCTTCCTCGATGGGCTCGGGAATGTCTTCGGGCAGTTCCAGGGTGAGCCTGCCCAGCTTGCCGTCGCGCAGCTCGTGCAGCAGCACTTCCGCACCGCGATGCAGGTTGATCACGCCGCCGGCCTTCAGTCCGCCGCGCTTGCGGGCGATCTCGTTCATGATCGCGTGCCCGTCGAAGCCGGCCCTGGCCTGAAGATCGACCAGCCTGGGGCCGTCGGCGTCCACGGCGTCGGCGTTGGTTGGTGGCACGTAAATGGGAAGTTCGCCGAGCTTGTAGCGTTCGCGCAGGCTTTCGGGATAGCGCTTGGCCAGCTCGGCGGCGCAGACGATGGCGACATCGACATACTCGATCGCGGTGTCTCGAATCGCGCCGCTGGCGGCGAGTCGATAGGCGCTGGCCTGGTTCTCGATCTTGGGCCACAGCACGCCTGGCGTGTCGATCAGCGAGACGCGGCCGTCGATTCGGATCTTCTGCTGGCGCTTGGTCACCGCCGGCTCGTTGCCGGTCTTGGCGATCTTGCGACCGGCCAGCCCATTGATCAGGGTCGATTTCCCCACGTTGGGTATGCCCATCACCATCACGCGGACATCGCGGTCGGCGCGTACCTGGCCTGCCAGTTCATGGCAAAGCGCCGGGATCTGCTTGAGCTCGCGAGCCTGGGTGGTGGTGACGGCAATGGCGCGGCTGTCCGGCTGCGCGTCGAAGAACGCGACCCATTGTTTCGTGGCTTCGGGATCGGCCAGATCGGCGCGGGAAAGAATCTTGAGGACCGGCTTGTGCTCGGTGAGTTCGGCCAGCATCGGGTTGCCGCTGGAGTAGGGCAGACGGGCATCGAGTACTTCGATCACCACGTCGATTTCCGGCAGCGCCTCGGTGATCTGGCGCCGCGCCTTGTTCATGTGTCCGGGATACCAGCCGAGCATACCTGTCTCCTGCCTACTTTTTGTGCCTGCAATGACTGCGTCGTGCCTGCTTATGCCTGCAATGCTTGTGTCGTGCCTGTCGGGCGAGCCCAACGAAAAGCGGGCAGCCATCTTATCAGAATGGCTGCCCGCTCGGCGTGGCTCGATAGTGGGGGGTTATTCGCCCGCGTGGAACGTGATCGCCACGGAGTTGATGCAGTACCGCTGGCCGGTGGTTTCCGCCGGGCCGTCCGGGAAAACGTGGCCAAGATGCGCATCACAGCGCCGGCAGGTCACCTCGATCCGGCGCATGCCATGGCTGTCGTCCTGATGCTCCTCGACTGCTGCCGCTGCCAAGGGGCGGTCGAAGCTCGGCCAGCCGCAGTGGGCTTCGAACTTATGCTCATTCTCGAACAGCGGGGCGCCGCAGCAGATGCAATGATAGATGCCCTGGACCGGCTCGACCTGATAGTCGCCGGTGAAAGGTCGCTCAGTGCCTTTCTCGCGGGTGACGTGGTACTGCTCGGGAGTCAGCTGCTCGCGCCACTCGGCTTCTGTCTTCTGTACCTTGCTCATGTTCGCTCTCCTCATCGCTTTGGCACTATATTGCTTCGGCTGCGTGCCCTGCATTACAGGCCATTTGTCGGCCGCTGACCAGCCTTGATTGGGTTGTGGTGAAAATCGGTGAAATCAATCGCTTGACACCTCAAAAGCGGCTCAGTAACATACGCGCCACTTCGACGGAGCCGAGACATTACGTCCCATTCGTCTAGTGGTCCAGGACACCGCCCTTTCACGGCGGTAACAGGGGTTCGAACCCCCTATGGGACGCCACTCGGTTCAAGCGAAGTACGGTGCGGGAATAGCTCAGTGGTAGAGCATCGCCTTGCCAAGGCGAGGGTCGGGAGTTCGAATCTCCTTTCCCGCTCCATTTTTTGGTAGCGTCAGATAGGCAGTATGGGTCGTGAGCCGGAACGCCGGTCCGATCGATCTCCTTTCCCGCTCCAAATTGAAAGTACCGGAACGGCCGAGGTCGCTCCAATATGCGTCCCATTCGTCTAGTGGTCCAGGACACCGCCCTTTCACGGCGGTAACAGGGGTTCGAACCCCCTATGGGACGCCACTTTCATGATCGCCAGATCATGGCGTCGTCACCGAAAGGTGTCGGCAGCGATAAGCGGGAATAGCTCAGTGGTAGAGCATCGCCTTGCCAAGGCGAGGGTCGGGAGTTCGAATCTCCTTTCCCGCTCCATATCGTAAGCGTAGGAACGGTAGGCGAGGGTCGTGAGCTGGAACGCCAGCCCGGTCAATCTCCTTTCCCGCTCCATATCGCATCTCTTCTTTTGCGTCCCATTCGTCTAGTGGTCCAGGACACCGCCCTTTCACGGCGGTAACAGGGGTTCGAACCCCCTATGGGACGCCACTTCATGATCGCCAGGTCATGACGTCGCCGCCGGAAGGTGTCGACAGCGATAAGCGGGAATAGCTCAGTGGTAGAGCATCGCCTTGCCAAGGCGAGGGTCGGGAGTTCGAATCTCCTTTCCCGCTCCATATCGTAAGCGTAGGAACGGTAGGCGAGGGTCGTGAGCTGGAACGCCAGCCCGGTCAATCTCCTTTCCCGCTCCAAATTACGTCCCATTCGTCTAGTGGTCCAGGACACTGCCCTTTCACGGCGGTAACAGGGGTTCGAACCCCGGACGCCACTCTCTTCGGTTTCTCTAGGATCAGGCTGGCGACAGTGCGGCGTAGTCGGAATTTTCGCGTTGTTCTTATCGGGCCATCCATTCGTCTGCTAAAGATTGAACCCGGCGGGACTGCCCCCATATTGGCTGGCACCTCGTATCGCTTGATGTTGCGAACCTTGATTTCATAAACATGGCAGGAAACCCTGATGGCAGAACCGGCACTGTCCATCCGCGGGCTGACCAAAGTCTACGGTAATGGTTTTGAGGCCCTGAAGGGCATCGATCTCGATGTCGCTCAGGGCGATTTTTTTGCATTGCTTGGCCCCAACGGGGCAGGCAAATCCACCACGCTCGGCATCGTCTGCTCGCTCGTTCAGAAAACGGCGGGGCAGGTGAAGATCCTCGGCATCGATATCGACCAGGACTTTGCCAAGGCCAAATACGCCCTTGGTGTGGTGCCGCAGGAGTTCAATTTCAGCCAGTTCGAGAAGGTCGAGGACATCATCCTCACCCAGGCCGGCTACTACGGCATGCCCATGAAGGAAGCCAGGCCGCGCTGCGAACGCCTGCTCAAGGACCTTGGTCTGTGGGACAAGCGCAACGGCGCCGCCCGCATGCTCTCCGGCGGCATGAAGCGCCGGCTGATGATCGCCCGCGCGCTGATCCATCGTCCGCGCCTGCTGATTCTCGACGAGCCCACCGCCGGCGTGGATATCGAACTGCGTCGCAGCATGTGGGAATACATGCGACGGATCAACGAGGAAGAGGGCACCTCGATCATCCTGACCACGCACTATCTCGAAGAAGCCGAGAGCCTGTGTCGCAACATCGCGATCATCAATCGCGGCGAGATCATCAAGAACACCTCGATGCGGGGTTTACTGACCGAGCTGGATACCGAAACCTTTCTGCTCGACCTTGCCGAGCCGCTGGAAACGGCACCGCTGGTCAAAGGCTTCGAGATCGAGCGGGTCGACTCGCACCAGTTGGCGCTGTCGGTACGGAAGGGTACCGATCTCAACGACGCCTTCCAGCAACTGACGGAGCAGGGCGTACGCGTGCTCTCGATGCGTAACCGCGCCAATCGCCTGGAAGAACTGTTCGTGTCGATGACCTCGCAGCCGGAGGCCGCGACCGGTATCGACAAGCAACCCGAGACATCCCCACAGGCCAAGGAGACGGCGTCTTGAATACCCGGCAACTGCTGATTTCTCTCTGGACCATGGTGGTCAAGGAAGTACGCCGTTTCCTGCGGATCTGGCCGCAGACGCTGGTGCCGCCCTCCATCACCATGACGATGTACTTCATCATCTTCGGCAACCTGATCGGCTCCCGTGTCGGCGAGATGCACGGCATCTCGTACATGTCCTACATCGTGCCGGGGCTGATCATGATGTCCGTGATCACCAACAGCTACTCCAACGTGGCCTCGTCGTTCTTCTCCAACAAGTTCCAGCGCAGCGTGGAAGAGATGATGGTCTCGCCGATGCCCAACTGGGTCATCCTGGCCGGGTTCGTCATCGGCGGGGCGGCACGCGGGCTCGGTGTGGGGCTGATCGTAACGGTAGTATCGCTGTTCTTTACCCATCTCGACCTTCACCATCCGCTACTGACCCTGATGGTGGTGATCATGACCGCCTTGCTGTTCTCGATCGGCGGTTTCGTCAATGCCCTGCTGGCGAAGAAGTTCGATGACATTTCGATCATTCCGATCTTCGTGCTGACACCGCTGACCTATCTGGGCGGCGTGTTCTACTCGATCGATCTGCTGCCGGAATTCTGGCAGAACGTGACGATGATCAACCCGATCCTCTACATGGTGAACGCCTTCCGCTACGGCATTCTCGGTATCTCCGACATTCCCGTCGGCGGCGCGCTGGTCGCCATCGCCGTTTTCATCGTCGCGTTCTGGTTCCTGGCACTGTGGATGCTCAATCGCGGCAAGGGGATTCGCTCATGAACCAGGATCGCCCGCAGACCCTGATCGACGCACCGCTAGGCGAGGCCTCCAGCTATCCCGAGCGCTACGACGCCTCGCTGTTGTTCCCCATCGAGCGCGCGGCCAACCGTGCCCCGCTGGAAATCGAAGCATCGTCGCTGCCTTTCGTGGGCGGCGACGAGTGGTGGGCGTTCGAACTCTCCTGGCTCGATCTGCGCGGCAAGCCGGTCGTGGCCGTCGCGCGCTTCCGGTTGCCGGCAGACTCGCCCCGACTGATCGAATCCAAGTCATGGAAGCTCTACCTCAACAGCTTCAACCAGACGACGTTCGCCGACCGCGAGGCGGTGATCGAATTCTTGCAGCGGGACCTGAGCGCGGCAGCCGGTGCGCCGGTCACCGTGGAGCTGTTTGGTGTCGATGACGCCGCGCTGGCCCCCCGTGCCATGCCGGGGAAGTGCATCGACGAGATCGAAGTCGATATCGATCGCTACACGCCGTCACCGGAGTTGCTCATCTGTGACGAGGGCGATGTCGTCGAGGAGACGCTGCATTCGCACCTGCTCAAATCCAACTGCCCGGTCACCGGCCAGCCGGATTGGGGAAGCGTGCTGATCGCCTACCGTGGCCCGCGGCTCGACCGCGCCGCCCTGTTGCGATACATCGTCTCCTATCGCCAGCATCAGGACTTCCACGAGCACTGCGTCGAGCACATCTTCGTCGACCTGATGGCGCGCTGCCGCCCGCAGGCGCTGCTGGTGATGGCACGCTACGTGCGTCGCGGCGGGCTGGATATCAACCCGTGGCGTGCCACGCCGGGTTGGGCGCCGGAGCTGCCCGCACGGCTGCTGCGGCAGTGACGCTTTTGACGTAGAGTCAGGCGACCAGGCATTGAGTCTCATTACCGGTATCGTCGAAGGAGCTACACATGGATGCCATGACACTGCTGCACGAGCGCCGCTCGATGGGCAAGTTGGCCGGTCCGGCACCGACCGCCGAGCAGCTGGACGCGCTCTATCGCGCGGCGTTGCGGGCGCCGGATCACAAGGAAATGACGCCATATCGATTCATCGAGATCAGCGGGGAAGGGCTCGATAGGCTGGGTGAACTCTTCGCCCAGTCCGATTACCAGGCCAACCCGCATATCGACGACGGTAGCCTCGACGCCGCCCGCAAGAAGCCCAAGCGCGCCCCCATGATCATCGCCGTGATCGCCAGAATCACCCCCGATCTGCCCAAGGTACCGCCGGTAGAGCAGATCATCTCGGCCGGCTGTGCCGCCCATGCCATGCTTTACGCCGCTTACGCGCAGGGACTCGGCGCCATGTGGCGCACCGGCACCTACGCGCACGACAAGACTGTATGGCGTGGTCTCGGCCTCGGCGAGCATGAAGAACTGATCGGCTACCTCTACCTGGGCCAGGCAGGAGGGCGCTACCCCAGCGCGCCAGCGCGCAATCCGGACGAATACGTGGAACGCTGGTCCTGACTCGGCGGCCTGTCGTGCACGAATAACGTAAAAGGTCGCCGGAAAAGGAAAAATGGCTTGCGATCACAGGTTTAGCTCGATACTATGTGCGCCGTTCTGAACGCAGCGGCACAGCCATTGCGAACGGAATGACAATGCGGAGGGGTGTCCGAGTGGTCGAAGGAGCACGCCTGGAAAGTGTGTAAGTCGAAAGGCTTCGAGGGTTCGAATCCCTCCCCCTCCGCCACGAATTTTGATTAAGCCGCTGATTTCAGCGGCTTTTTCTTTGTCTGTATCTTTTTGACCCACACTTTGACCCACACCTAGCACCTGGCTTCCATAGGCTCCTTCAAGACGTCCTTGGACGGCCTTTCTCCCGTGCTGTCGCTCTTCCTGCAGCTATGCCTCATCTGAGCAGTCATTTCCTAATTCAGGAATGACAGCCGTTCAGGTTTTCGGTACTGTCGTCCTAAGTTTTGTGAGCAGCCGTGAGCTTGGGAGTGGTGACATAGCGTTTCTAGCTTTCTCTTCGGATACACCCATGCAGCTGACACAGTGGGATTGGTGCTGGTTTCTCGGAGAAAAAGACGAACTGAAGCCGCAATCCGCTGCACGAGGGGATGTACCTGCTGGTGCACGGCGAGTGGCGCATCAAGCGGGTGCTGCGCGTGGCCGCCGGCGCCTGGCTTCAGATCAGCGATAACCAGCGCTATGAGAAAGAATTGATTAAGCCTCAGGACATGAAGGACGTGAAGATCCTGGAGCGGTGTGAGATTCGGATTAGGAAAGTGTTGTGAATAATTAGGTCTATTAAAGAGGGAGAGCGCTTTGTTAAAGTTTTTCCTATTTTATTTTTCATCTATCCTGAGATGGAAAAATGCAGCTTAAGATTCTCTCAGCTTTTTTTATTTTTTGCGGATCATATTTGCCGCTTAGCATAATCCTTCTGATTAAGGACTTTGATGAGGTTGCGCTGAGTGATGATATTTGCTGGGGGTATTTTTCTGGTGAGAGAACATGCTACATACCGTTCTCTAATCCTTTCTTGAGTTTTGGTGCGGTTGCTTTTTGCTTGTCTTGTCTGCTTTTGTCCCTTTGGATTCTCAGCCGGATCAGATGTAAGCATGAAGTCAAGGTTGTCGAAGTTAAACATGTGCCAATGGATTTGATGAATTATGTTTTGCCTTATCTGGTTGCATTTATATCCATAGAGTACTCAGAGTCCAAAGAGTTTCTTGGGTATTTAGTTTTTTTAATGTGGCTTTTTTGGATAACCTACAAGACGGGGCGGGCTATTTTGAATCCCGTGCTTGCTGTCTTCAACTGGAAGCTTTATGAGGTTTCTTATGTTTTAGGGGATAATGGGGCTAAACGAACGGGTGTTATGCTATCTAATTCAGAAGTTATTCCTACAGAGTACGTAAATCATAACAAAGTACAGGATGTAATGATAGTGCGGAGGGAACAATGAGTGATGATTTAAAATCTCTCAAAGAGTTTGATTTTGATAGCGCCAATGTTCATCTTTGGGTATTCAAGACTGGTGTGGATGCAAATAATAAGCAGCTTCCAAGATATACTGGGCGCTGGGTAGAGACGGGACAATATCTTGATGATGGCTTGTCAGAGGTAGCACAGACCGTTGTTGAGGACGTAACAGAGATAACGCCGTACAACATTTTGGCACAAAACAATGAAGGCAGTGCTCTTACTATACCCTTTGAAGAAACGCATGTGGGGTTGATTGTCGATGCCTGTTATGAACAAGATGATAAAAGAAGAATAGATAAAGTGAAGCATCTTACAAATGCCGTTTTTTATGTGGCTAAATTTGTAAGGAATGGTGGGGTCGTCTATGGGATAAAAAGGACTCCTCCAGAGTGGAAGAATGTTAAGCGTCGCAATGTAATCTCTGTAAATTTTCGGGATGAAGAGCTGGAGGTTGAGGAGGCGGATACGTTTTCTATCCAAAAAACATTTGATGTTTTGGTGTGTGGATCCACTGTGTTTGCGCTTCACAAGAATAATTGTGAGTCTATTCTTAACTATAAGCAGGCTCATCTGGATAACTTTGATCAGCTTAACCAAGATTCAGATTTTGTGGATCTTTTCGACGATGTTGAGCCGATTAAGAAATATGTTGGTCGAGATAAAATTCAGCTAAGGAGAGCGGCTGCTATTCAGGAAAAGGGGTATTATAGAAACTCCGATTTTATTAAAAGTTTGATAGCAAACAAGGATCGGCTAAAGCTTAATATCTCGGTTGATGGCAATAATAGGATTGTTGTTACTGAAGATGCTTGTCGAGATATATTTCAAGCTCTCCTCGATCATCGTTTGATCTCACATTTTCAAGAAAATGTTTATGACGTTCAACACACTGTAGATGTGCCATAAATCATGTGCGGCCGCTTTGCTCTTTATAGCCCATACACCAAGCTCTCCAAGGCCCTGCGCTTGCCGTTGGAGCCTGAGGAGCTGACTCCGCGCTATAACGTGGCGCCGGGCGCCTGGATCACCGCGGTGCGCCATCCCAGCGATGACGCGCCGCTGGTGATGGATGAGGTGTGGTGGGGCTACCGGCCGCACTGGGCGAAGGAGAAGGCGCCCGAGCCCATCAACGCCACTGTCGAGAAGGTGGCCACCTCCAACTACTTCCGCGGGGCATTCGCCCATTATCGCTGCCTAGTGCCGGCGGATGGCTGGTATGAACCCGCCTCATTCACGAGGGTGCTGATTGAGCGGTCTGAAGGTACTGACTGGTGGCATCGCTTATCAGGATCGGCTTCTTCAGCGCGAATAGCTGTTGAGTAATGCCAAAACGCTGAAATTTCCCC
>NZ_JAXOVV010000012.1:0-108003 GCF_036663415.1 Salinicola sp. 4072
CGGCGCTGCCGCGCTTGCGGTAGAGCGCCAGGACCTTCTCCGGCGGCCAGTCGAACTTGCCGAGGTTGGTGACCAGGAAGAAGGCATGCAGCAGCAGGTCATCGGGGCGTTCCTGCACCACCAGCACTACGCGCCGCGGTGCCGACCAGGAGCCGGCTTGGTACTCCAGATCGTGGCACCACTCGCGAGGCTGCTCGGGTGGCCGGCCGGGTGGCCGCTTCAGGAGCGGTGCTGCCAGCTTCTGTAGACCGGTGTGACTGCGCAACCGGCCCAGGTATTCGATCTCCCGATCCTCCAGGGCCTCCAGCGTCGCGTTATCGGTAAAACCGGCGTCGATGCGCACACGAACCTGTGCCCCGGTGCTCTCGTTGAGTCGTCGTACCAGATGCGGGATCCAGGTGTCGGCGTTCTCTGCCGGGCCGGCGTTGCCCTCGCGCAGCAGGCCGCCCACCATGTCGCCGGTCTCCGCCAACGATGCGACCAGCGGCGAGTAGATGCGGGCCCCGTAAAGGCCATGATAGGCCGACCCGCCCTGATGGCCATGCACCTCGATCGGCAGGCCATCAATGTCCAGCGTCAGCTGTTTGGGACGTTCACCGTTCTGCAGCGAGGTCAGGCGCCAGACCACCAGCCGCAACAGGCCTTCGTGCACGGCATCGATATTGTCGTTACGACCGAGGCAGCTCAGCAGCCGCGACAGCGTGGCTTGAGACGGCCGGTCCTGGACCAGGGGTGTCATGCCGCGTGCATCGCTGCAGGCCAACTGCCAAAGCGGGTCACGGCGCAGCGTGTCGGTATCGCTGAGATCGATCCAGCCCATCGCACGCTGCAGCACCAGGGTACGCAACTGGCTGGCCAGCGAATGACGGATGCGCAGCGGGTGGCGTCGATCGACCAGATTGTCTTCCAGCGCCTCGATCACGCCGCTGTTGTCGAGGGCTTCACGCAGCAGCAGAGCGCCGCTGTCGCTGGTGGTGCGCTGGCCGCTCAGCTCAACACGGACAGAGCCGTTGCATGAGGGCGTCCAGGTGGATAGGCTTTCACCCATGGCGAGTGGTCCTCTTGAATCGTGTTCTGGCAGGAACATCCTGATTCTACAAGAGAAAACCACTCGCCATCTTCGTTTTCAGGTCGGCCTCATGAATAAGCCGGGATTAAGGGAAATCTTGCCGTTAAGGTCGAGGCTGCTTTTAGAAAAGTTATTAGTAACCATGAAGAATCCCCTTGTTTCTGCAGAGAGAGAAACCTGCTTGCATCACAGTAGCTTTTTAAAGCCAGTACATTAATTAAAGTTAACAAGCAGAACAGGGATCACGAAGCGCCCACAAAAACCAGGAAAATTAACTAATTACATACTTAGATATTGACTACCAACCATATGCATTGCCAGTCTAAAAGCATGAGTTATCTCAGCAATGAGTTGCCTAGCAAGTCGTATTTAAGCATTAAACCGAATGATAGTTCAGGCCGCTTTAAGAAAAGTCGTTTCTGC
Organism: Salinicola sp. 4072; assembly: GCF_036663415.1. NCBI lineage: Bacteria > Pseudomonadati > Pseudomonadota > Gammaproteobacteria > Oceanospirillales > Halomonadaceae > Salinicola > Salinicola sp. 4072. Next base: position 1,493 of record NZ_JAXOVV010000012.1, read on the forward strand.
TAATTTTTAGCCACAGCAGCGTAGATGAAACATGACAGTACGCATGAACTATCCAAGTGTTCACTTGCTGGTGAACTATCGCCAAGATAGTGGTTTAGAAGTGAGTGGACAGCCTGCCAGGCGTATCAAATAGGCAAATGAAACCGCTGCATTTCAAATTGGTGCAGCTCCCTACAGGGAATGCGCCCATCGGTATCAGCGACGTGAAACAGGGAACCCTGGGGGCCAGCCGGAAGGCCTCGATGGTCTCCCTGCTGCGCTACTTGCGTGCGGTTTTGGGATTGATGCCGGAGCGAAGGCACAACGCCCGTTCGAATCCGTCGGTTCCTGTATTTCGGGACCATACACCTAAGAAAATGCCGGCATCGGGAGCCGGCATTCAATCATCAAGAGTATCGATCAGGACGAACAGGAGAGACAAACGGGAGGCGCGCTGGGCGCTGGCGCCTCGCTCCAGACTTCCATGCCCGGCCGCTGGAGGAAGGGAGACGACAGCAGCTCGCGGAACGTCTGCAACGGGCGCGTATCGCCTTCCTGCGCCGCTTCGATGACCTGCTGCGCCAGATGGGTACGCAAGACATAAAGCGGATTGACCCGCCGCATTGCCGCCAGCCGCTCCGTCTCTCCACGCGACTCGTCGGCAAGACGCTGGCGGTAGCGCTCGAGCCACTCATCGAGCTGATTACCCGAACCCGAGCCGACGATCTCCTCGCGCAACGACAGGCCACCGACGACATCCTGATCGCTCAGGGCGCGGAAGCTGCGATGAAAATCAGCCCGTGAGCTCTCGAGCAGCGATAGCCAGTCGTCGATCAACTTGCCGTCGCTTTCCTGCTCGGTCTCGAGCCCCAGACGCCCGCGCATCAGAATGGCATACGCCGCCTGAAGCGTGGGCTCGTAGGTATCGAGGATTTCTCGCAACCGTTCCACCGCGATCAATGGCGTCAACGACTGCCCCAGCACGGTCAGATTCCATAGCGCCACGCCGGGCTGCTGGTCGAAGGCATAGCGCCCGGTCGTATCCGTATGGTTGGGCGTCAGGTTGGACTCGAAGCGATCCATGAACGCATAGGGGCCGTAATCCAGCGTCAGCCCCAGGATCGACATGTTGTCGGTGTTCATCACCGCATGAACGAAGCCATAGGCCTGCCAGCGAGCGATCAATTCCGCGGTCCGCGTGACCACGTCCTGGAACAGCGCCTCGAGCGGCGCCGCCTCCTGCGCCAGATCGGGGCGGTGGCGATCGATGACGTGGCGCATCAGCCGTTCGAGATCCTCGACCCGCTGCTGTTGATACAGCCATTCGAAGTGACCGAAACGCACGTGGCTCTCGGCCAGCCGCAGCAGGGTCGCCCCCGGCTCGACCCGCTCGCGCATGACCTTCTCGCCATTGACGGCGACGGCCAGCGCCATGGTCGTCGGGATCTTGAGTCCGGCCATCGCTTCGCCGGCCAGGTACTCGCGAATCGAGGAGCGCAACACGGCGCGGCCATCGCCGAATCGCGAATACGGCGTCTTCCCGGCGCCCTTGAGGTGCAGATCGATCGGTCCCTGCGATGTCATCGCTTCACCGAGCAACAGACCGCGCCCATCACCCAACGCCGGGTTGTAGGTGCCGAATTGATGCCCGGTGTACTTCTGGGCCAGCGGATCCATGCCGCTCAAGAGTCGCTCGCCGCTCATCAACGCGGTCAGGCGGTCGCGGTCGACCTCTTCGGGATCCAGCTCCAGGAGCGCCGCCCCGTTCGGACTGACGTCGAGCAGCCGGGTATCGCGCCACGGGGTTGGCTTCACCCGCGTAAAGAAGTCCTCGGGAAAGCGGGACCAGACATTATCGAAAGTCAATGTCTCGAGGGAGCTATCGCTGGCCATGGGGGCCTCCTCGGGTTGGCAGGAAAGTGGCTGTAGTCTAGCCCAACTGGCCGATCGCACACGTTCGACCGGTACGCGGACATCATCCGAATACCGGTCGACGGAGAGGTTCGGGGTATCAGGCCGTGCTGCCCGTCACGAAGGCGTTATCGGCGCCGTGGGTGCGAATCAAGTCGCCGTTGGTGCGCAATAGCGACAGGAGCTGCTGCTGATAATCGGGCGAGGTCGAATAGTTGTGCAGCGTGCCGATCAGCTTCTCGGCGGAAATCGACTTGCCCTTGGCGGCTAGCGCGGCGCGCTGCCCGCGAAGTTGAGTATAGGCGCGATGGGTATTCAGGTTGTGCAGATAGGCGCCGACGCCATCACGCACGCTGTCGAACGTCTGAAAACGCCGCGAGGTTCCAAGTTGAGCGATACCGCACCCCTCGCTGAAGCAGCGCATGCCGAACAGGTTGTTGCTGTCCCGGGCGAGCCGCGAGGTGCCCCAGCCGGACTCCTCCACCGCCTGGATCACCACCATCTCCAGCGGCACGGTATTGACCCGCGCCAGCAGCTCCTGGCTCACCTCGCCCGGCTCGCATTCGACGCCGTAGTCGTCGCATAGCTGAGCCAGCCGCTGCTTTTCGTCCGCCGTCATCGGATTGATGCGGCTGCCGACGCCGATCAGCCAGTTGCGGTCGCGCTGGATACGCGCATTCTCGGCCTGTACCAGCGGCACCAGCATGCCCAGGAACGCCGCCTTGCGCTTGGGGCCAGCCTTGATGTCACGCAGGTCGGGCAGCTCGGTGACGGGGTCCAGCGCGGGCCGCTGGATCTGGCTTTCGAGGGTTGGCACGGTTTCGGATATCGACTCGGCTCGAGACGCTATCGGGAACACTGCGAAGCCTAGTGTCAGGACTGTCCCCGTCACGACCGCCAGGATGCGTTGTCGGCGGGCAGGCTGGGTCTCGTGTCGAAAAGGTCGTCGAAGAAAGGGCCATTCACGGACGGAACGTCGGTGAAAAAGCCTCGGGAAGGATAGCGACATACTCGCTCCTCCATCATGAAGAAGTCGGCAGGTTACCAGTAGTTGGCTGCAAAGTTGAGGAAAGAACGTGCAATTAGGCCATTTACACTAAACAAATGGCCGGCCACGAGGGCCGGCCATGACACGCTCGAGCGCGCGATGATCGATGACGATCAAGCACTTAGCAGCGTATTGAGGCGCTTGACGTAGGCCGCCGGGTCGTCGAGATGTCCACCCTCGGCGATGACTGCCTGATCCAGCAGGATATGGGCCAGATCGTCGAAGTTGCCCCCTTCGGTGCTTTCGAGACGCGATACCAGCGCGTGATCGGGGTTGAGCTCGAGGATCGGCTTCACCTCCGGCAACGGCTGTCCGGCCGCTTCCATCATGCGACGCATCTGGAAGCCCATCTCGTGCTCCGGCAACACCACGCAGGCCGGGGAATCGGTCAGGCGATGCGTGACCCGAACTTCCTGAACATTGTCGCCGAGCGCCTGCTGTACCCGCTTGACTAGATCCTCCTTGGCCTTGGCGGTTTCTTCCTGCGCCTGCTTCTCGGCCTCGTCGGCCATGTCGTCGAGCTCCAGATTACCCTTGGCGACGTCGGCGAAGGACTTGCCGTCGAACTCGGTGAGATGGCTCATCAGCCACTCATCGATGCGATCGTGCAGCAGCAGGACCTCGATGCCCTTCTTGCGGAAGATCTCCAGATGCGGGCTGTGGCTGGCCGCCTTGAAGCCATCCGCGACGATGTAATAGATCTTCTGCTGACCTTCCTTCATGCGCTCGACGTAATCCGCCAGCGACTGATCCTGCGTTGTGCTGTCGGTATGCGTGGTGGAGAAGCGCAGCAGGCCGGAGATCTTGTCACGGTTGGCGTAATCCTCCGCCGGCCCTTCCTTCAGGACGTCGCCGAAGGTGTTCCAGAAGGTCTGGTAGGCTTCCTTGTCCTTGGACAGCTTCTTCAGCATGTCCAGCGCGCGCTTGGTCAACGCCGCCTTCATCGAATCGACCTGCGGCGACTTCTGCAGCAGCTCGCGGGAGACGTTGAGCGGCAGATCGCGGGAATCCAGCACGCCCTTGACGAAGCGAAGGTACAGCGGCAGGAACGCCTCGGCGTCGTCCATGATGAAGACCCGCTGCACGTACAGCTTGAGCCCGCGTACGCCATCACGCTGGTAGAGATCGAACGGCGCGCGCTCGGGAACGTAGAGCAGGCTGGTGTACTCGAGCTTGCCTTCGACCTTGTTGTGGCTCCAGGTCAGCGGATCGCTGAAATCGTGAGCGATGTGCTTGTAGAACGCCTTGTACTCGTCATCATCGATCTCCGCCTTGGGGCGCACCCACAGTGCGGTCGCCTCGTTGACGGTCTCCCAGCTGACGGTCTCGCTGCCTTCGATCTCCTTGCCCTCTTCGTCGCGAGCCTTCTCGACCTTGGGCATGCGCACCGGCACGTCGATATGGTCGGAGTACTTGCGCACCAGATTCTTGAGGCGGAACTCGTCGGCGAACTCCTTGGCGTCTTCCTTCAGGTGCAGCACGATCTCCGTGCCACGCTCGGGGCGATCGATCTCGGCAATGGTGAATTCACCCTCGCCCCTGGAGCGCCACTCGACGCCCTGGTCGCTGTCGGCGCGACGCGTGCGAACGACCATTTCGTCGGCGACGATGAAGCCGGAGTAGAAGCCCACGCCGAACTGGCCGATGAGCTTGGCATCCTTCTGCTTTTCGCCGGAAAGCTGTTTGAGGAATTCGGCAGTACCACTCTTGGCGATGGTGCCCAGGTTCTGGATCACCTCGTCACGGTTCATGCCGATACCGGTATCGCGCACGGTCACGGTGCCGGCGTCGGCATCGTGTTCGATCTCGATGCGCAACTCGGCGTCGCCTGCGTAGAGACCGTCGTTGTCCAACGCCTCGTAGCGCAGCTTGTCGCAGGCATCGGCAGCGTTGGAGATCAGCTCACGCAGGAAAATCTCCCGGTTGGAATACAGGGAGTGAATCATCAAATGGAGAAGCTGTTTGACTTCCGTCTGGAAGCCGAGCGTTTCTTCTTGAGTCGCAGTGGTCATTGACAGGCCTCTCGAGGCGGTTACGAAATAAAGCTAATGAAATCACGGTGTTCAGCGATATGGGGCTCGCCAGCCCCATTTCAAGCCGAGCCGTCACTCGGTGGTGACTTCCTCGTCGTCGATGCCCTTCCAGCGCCGGTAGTCACTCATCGCCCGGTCGACCCGGGTCAGCAGCCAGCCCACGATGAAGACGTCATCGACGAGCCCGAGGATCATCAGAAAATCGGGAATCAGATCCAGCGGCGACACCAAGTACACCAGTGCCAGCGCCATCCAGCCGAAGGCAGCCCACGGAATCGGCCGGTAGCGCCCGCGCAAGACGTCCAGCGTCATGGGGCCGAAGACCCGAAAGGCGCGGCCGATGCGGGCCAGTGCGCCGCTGCGCTGCTTGAGACGGGACAGCTGGGTCAGAAAACGCCAAGGATTCATGGTGGAATCTCCGGTAGTGACGTTGGGGCGAAGCAGGCACGATCGACGCCGACTAAAGACTGAACTAGCCCTTAGATGGTCACGATCGGGCCAGGATTCAATGTTCTCCTCGCCGCGAGAGGCGATAGCGTCACCGGAAGGCACCAGATCGTTGCGAAACGGTACTACCCAAGCGGGCCTGCATCGGCGACGATGGGGCCGTGAATTGGTGAATTGGTGAATTGGTGAATTGGCGAAGTGACACGCGTATCTCGCCGAGAACGCAGCGCTACCCTGGTCTGTCGGAGTGGCCTGCTGCAAGGCAGCCCCGAAAAGAGCAGCCCCTTTCAAGCGTGCGCGTTGAAGAACGGCCCTTCGAGAAAGAGAGAGACCCAATGCCCGCATTGCCCACCCGCAGACGTTGGTTACGCTGGTGCCTCGTCGGCGCCATCGGATTGAGTGCGACCGCGCAAGCCGCGGTGACGACACCGAGCACCACGACCCAGGCCGACCAGGCCATGAAGCAGGCGCTGGATGCCGCCCGCGATCGCCGCTGGAACGATATCGATCAGGCCGCTATCGAGGGCCACGTCCTGGCTGGCTACGTGGAATATCACCGCCTTCGCTCCCGGCTTTCCACGGCTTCGGCCGCGGAGGTAAACGACTTCGTCACCCGCTACGGCGACTCTCCGCTGTCCGACTGGATGCGCGGCGCCGCGCAGACACGATTCGGCGAGCTGGGGCGTTACGACGATCTCCTGGCAATCAGCGACGGCGAGCCTTCCAGCACCATCCGGCAGTGCTACTACTACACTGCCCTGCTCGACCGGGAGCCGGCCAGGGCCGCGGCGGGCGGTGAGGCACTGTGGCACGTCGGCACCTCGCAGCCCGAAGCCTGCGACCCGCTATTCGCGACGCTCGAGGATCGCGGCGTGCTGACAGACGAGGACACCTGGGAGCGCATGATGCTGGCCTGGGAAAACGGCCAGAGCGGGCTGGTCACCTATCTCGAGCGTGGCCTGGACGACACCTGGCAGCGGGCCATCAACAGCTTCGACACGGTCCGCGGCAATTACGCCGCCGTCACCCAGGTCCCGCTGGATCTCGGCCCCGACGGCCAGGCCAGTGGCGCGCTGATCGCTGCCGCCATGCATGGTCTGATCCGCGCGGATACCGAGGCCGCCCTGGAAGCCTGGCGCAAGATTTCTCCCCATGTATCGATCGGCGAGGACCGGCGCCACCAGGTCGAGCACGATCTGGCGTTCTACTCCATGGTTCGCAATATCGATAACAACCAGGGCTGGGTCGATACGACGCTACCACGCCTCGCGGATGCCGATCTCATCGAGCTGCGTATCCGTAACGCGGTGACCGAAGGCAACTGGGCTAACGTCGCGCGCTGGAGCGAGGCGCTTCCCCCGGAGGTGCGCGCAGAAGCCCACTGGCAGTACTGGCTCGGGCGTGCCAGCGAAGCCATGGGCGACGATGCCAAGGCACACCAGGCCTACCGAATGGCCGCGCAGAATCGCAGCTTCTTCGGCTTTGCCGCCGCCGATCGTCTGGGTCAGCCCTATCAGCTGGAGATGGCAGACACCAGCGTCTCGACGCTGCAGCAGGAGCTGACGGGCATGCTGCCGGTCGTGCAGCGTACCGAGGCATTGATGCGAATTAGCGAGGAGGGTCTTGCGCGCAGCGAGTGGTTCACGGCCGCCGCCCGCGATACGCCGGACCAGGCCGCAGCGCTGGCCGACTACGCCATTCGCCAGGGCTGGTACGGCATGGCGATCCAGACCACGATCGCTGCCAAGCAGTGGGACGCGTTGCCCTGGCGGTTTCCGGCAGCGTACCGCGATTCGTTCCTGAAATGGGCAGAGGTCAATCAGGTCGATCCCTATCTGCTGATGGGTATCGCGCGACGCGAGAGCGCATTCAACCCCCGTGCCGCTTCACCGGTCGGGGCCCGTGGACTGATGCAGCTGATGCCGGGGACGGCCGACCACGTCGCTCGAGAACTCGGCATCAGCGCACCCAGTACTGCGGAGCTGTTCGAGCCACAGGTGAACATCCAGCTCGGCAGCACCTACATCCGCTCGATGCTGGAGCGCTACCGCGGCAATCGCATCGCGGCGACGGCGGCCTACAATGCCGGCCCCCATCGCGTGGACCGCTGGCTTGCCACCGCCCCGCGCGAATTCGATCGATTCGTCGAAAGCATCCCATTCCGAGAAACGCGTGACTACGTGCAGGCCGTATTGGCCTACCGGGTCATCTTCGAAAGCCTGGCCAAGCAGGGTGACACTCGCGGTGTCGCCATGCTGTCCCAGGCCGAGCGTCAGGGCGACTACGACCCGACCCTGATCGCACGGAACTGATACGGCATCGCAGCGGTGGATGCTCGCGTCTGCTCTGCCACGGCAAAGCCCCCGACGGTCCGATGGATCGTCGGGGGCTTTCCGTTGGCGTGCGCGGTTGATTCGTGATTGATTCGTCGTGGCTGATTCGCCGTGATCGATTACAACATCCAGAATCCGATGCCGACGCCGCCAGCCAGGGTAACGCCAAGGCCGAGCAGCATCATTACCCCGTCGCCGGCCGTGAGCCCCAAGGCCATGACGACGATCGCCAGCGCCGGTATGGCAGCGGCAAACGGCAGCAGCTCCAGCGGGATCATCCCCAATCCGAGCACGACCATCAGCAGCGCCAACAAGCGCTGAGTGACGTCACCCATCAACCAGCGCAACCGAGGCTCGAGGAACCGATCGATTCTCCGAGTCCAGGGTTTAGCGCGCTGAGTAACACGATGCCAGCGCTCGTGGCTGACGCCGCGTCGACTCAATACCTTTGGTAGCCATGGGCTCCTGCGGCCAAATACCAGCTGGATCGCCATCAAGGCAATGAAGATACCACAGGCGCTGGGCACGCCCGGGACACCGCCGGTCGGCAATAATGCAATCAGCGCCGGCAGCAATACCACCGGTCCGAAGCCCCGGGAATTGAAGGTATCGACGATGTCCTGCAGCGTGATCTTGTCATCCTCGACCTGACGGTCGAGCGTTTCGAGAATATCGGTAAGCTGGAGTCGCTCCGACATGCGCCACCTCCCTGTGACGTCGAAAAGGGTTCCCTGGCGTCGAGCGCCTGGAACGAGTCGACCGGGGCGGATTACAGCCCGCGGCGCGCGTGTTTCAGAGAAATCTGGTCATTGAGCGTCCAGAAGTCGTAGAGCACCCCGACCAGGAACAGACCACCCGTGAGCAGATAGATCAAACCCGTGATCCATTTCCCCATGTACATCCGATGGATCCCGAAAACCCCCAGGAACGTCAGCAGGATCCAGGCCAGCGTATAGCTGGTCGGCCCGGCCCGGAAGCGCAGATCGGCCTGGCGATCCATGCCCGGGATCAGAAACAGGTCGATCAACCAACCGATCCCGAACAGCCCCAGGGTAAGAAACCATAGAGTTCCGGTGACGGGCTTACCATAGTAGAAGCGGTGCGCTCCGGTGAACCCGAAAATCCACAGCAAATAACCAATGGCCTTGCTGTGAGTGTCATTGAAACTGATTTCACGTTGTGCCACGCACATTGCTCCTGACTCGAATGATGAATGGTCACTGGCCCTAGGCGCGATTGCCGCAGCGACCCGAAAAGGCGAGTGACAGCTTACCCGAGGACCCTACTGCGATACATGTTCACGATAAATAGCCTCGCTGCACGCTGCGTCGTCGGCTTCCGACGATGTGACGGTGTTATATCAATCTTCTTAAAAAGCGTTAATAAAACCATACCGTGTGACGCGATCAACCCGAAAAAAAGGGTCTGGCAGGTTATAGACGTGCATGGAATTTCCATCTATGGTTCGTAAGCGGGGCATGGGAAACGGTTCTACCAAAGTCAAGCTGCTGTTGCTTGACCCGGTATATCCGCCGATGCAACATCCGTTGCGTAGGTTTGCAGGCAGAATGTCGTCAGTTGTTAGTCGATCTCGTCGAACTCCTAGTGCGCATTCCCCCCTAGTCTGACCACGCATTTCGGGCATCCCCCCGGGACGCTCGGCTACATCACTATGCAAGTTAAGGATATCGACAATGGCAACTGGCACTGTCAAATGGTTTAACGACACGAAAGGCTACGGATTCATCTCTCCCGATGACGGCGGCGATGATCTGTTCGCACACTTCTCCGAAATTCAGGCAGAAGGCTTCAAAACTCTGCAGGACGGCCAGAAGGTTACCTTCGACGTTACTCAGGGCAAGAAAGGCCTTCAGGCCGCCAACATCAAGGTATCTGGCTAATCCCAGTCAAGGGTTCCAGACTCCGGGATTTCGATCCTGAAGTCTCACCGCCTTGAGCAAAGCCCACCGTCAGGTGGGCTTTTTCATGTCACCTGCCAATGATCCGAGCCGCTCAGGGCTCTCCGATATCCTCGTTCCACACTTCCGGATAGGCTGCGATGAACTGCGTCATCAATTCGCGGCAGACCGGATCGTCGAGAACCTCGACATCGACCCCGCGCTCGCGCAGCAATGCCTCTTCTCCGAGAAAGGTGCGATTCTCACCGATGATGACCTTGGGTATGCCGTAGAGCAGGATGGCCCCGCTGCACATCGAACAGGGTGATAGCGTGGTGTAGAGCACCGAGTCACGGTAGACCGAGGCGGGCAGACGCCCCGCATCTTCCAGCGCATCCATCTCCCCGTGCAGAATTGCACTTCCCTTCTGCTGGCGCTGGTTATGGCCACGGCCAATGATCGCCCCCCGGTGGACCAGCACGGAGCCGATGGGAACACCGCCGTTGTCGAGGCTGAGCCTGGCCTGTTCGATGGCTTCCTGCATGAAATTATCCATGTGATCCACTCCTTTCTCACGGGTCGATGCATTAGGGGCTGTTGCCATTTCAGCGCAAACCACGTTGCTGCGCCAAATGGCGCCAGGCCAGGCGCGGCCGTGCATGAAACGGCAACAGCTCCCCAGGATACCGATGATTCTCGAGCTACTTGCCGTGGCGTAGCAGAGGACAGTTTTCTGGCACCACTAGCGGTAGTGCTTCACGATCCAGCGTGGCACGAAAATGCTCATAGCGACGCGGTTCACCATCGAGATTCAGGGGAAAGGCGCCGTCGCTGTCGAACTCGACCCAGGGCACACGCAGATAGCGCACGAACTCTCCGTCCTGGGGCAGGTTTTCGAGCTCGTCGATGATTCGCTTCAGTTCGCCCAGCGAATTGAAGTGGCGCACGAAGAGCAGCTCGAACAGACCGTCATCCAGCTTGGCAGAGGGCGCCAGCCGTTGGCCGCCGCCTGCCTGGCAGCCGTTGCCGATCGCCAGCATGAAGAGCGGGACCCGTGCTTCCCCCTCCGGCCAGCGTATATGCCCTTCGAAGGGCTGGTAATTCCAGGCTTTCAGCATGCCCATGAGCGAATACGCGCCGCCACCCAACAGGCGCTTCAGCGCGACCGGCGTCGAGGTAGTGATCTCGGCACCGAAGCCGCCGGACGCCACGTTGATGAACGCCTCGTCGTCCAGCTTGCCGATGTCCACCTGACGAACGGACCCGGTCAGGGCCAGCTCCAGCGCCGCCAGCGGTGTCATCGGCAGATTCAAGCCATGCGCGAAGTCGTTGGCGCTTCCCAGCGGCAGAATACCCAGTGCCGGACGCCGCTCGGGTGGCTGTCGCATCAGGCCGGCGACGATCTCGTTGATAGATCCGTCTCCCCCGCCAGCGACGATTCGCGCAGCACCGCCAGCCATCGCGCTCTCCACCAGCCAGACGCCATCACCGCCCTCCCAGGTCACCCGCACCTGCAGGTCGTGCCCCTGGCGGCGCAGATGCTCGACCGCTTCCCGGACCTCTGGCTGCTGGGCGGATTTACCGTTGAGAATCAACCATGTGCTGTCCTTGCCATGAGTGGCCATACCCATCTTTTCCTTTCCTGAGGCCGAACGATCACCTTCGTCGTGCCGAAATCTCTCGCTAACCGCTTCATTCTAGCCTGTTCATGCCACCGCGATGTCGAGCGCGTTAAACCTCACGCCAACGCAGCCGCCCGGGGCCGTAGCAAACGACTCGAGATGGCATGGCTGTGACAACGCTCTCGGAAAATCGCTCCGCCACCGCAATCACGCCCCGGAGTCGGCGCGCTCGGCAAGCCCTCTTGCGAGGGTCCACATCACGAGCCCGCCGCCACAGCAGATCAATGCCAGCGATGTCTGCGGCGCCAGCGGCGTCATCAACAGCAGTGTCGCCAGCGTGGCGCCGCCGCCCAGTTGAATCGCCCCGAGCAATGCCGCCGCGGTTCCCGCACGCTCGGGGAACGGCTCCAGCGCCAGGCTAGCGGCCGCCCCCAGCACCATCGAGAAGCCGATCGAGAGTATCGCCACCGGCCCCATGAAGGTGATTACCGACACCGGCACTGCCCAGTAGAGGCAGGCGATCAGGGCACCCCCACCAATGACGACGAGCAGCCCCCGCTGCACGGTCGACTTTCTTCCCCACCGAGCCATCAGTCTCGGCACGATGAAGAATGCTACCGTGCTGACCAGGGCATTGCCGCCGAACCAGAGGCTGAAGACCCACTCCGGCTGGCGCAGGCGATCCATCATGACCACCGGGGCCGCCGATACGTAGACGAGAATGGCCGCCATCATCGTGCTGACGAGCGTCGCGTAGTAGAGAAACCGCCGATGGAAAAGCACCGGACGATAACGGGACCAACGGTAGAGACGCTTTTCGATCGTCGTCCCCAATGGCCGTGTCTCGCCGAAACGCCAATACGCGCTCAGCCACAGCATCCCCGCGAACGCGGTCATGAAGGCGAAATTGCTGCGCCACCCCAGCGCCACGGTCAGTGCCCCGCCCAATACCGGAGCCAGCGATGGCACCAGCGTCAGGGAACCATTGAGATAACTGTAGAGCTTGGCGCCCTGGGTCGGCGTATAGCTGTCGCGAATGGCGGCGAAGGCGACAGTCACGGATGCACAGGCTCCCAACCCCTGGAGGACACGCGAGAGATAGAGCATCACGATCGAACTGGCAGCCATGCCGATCACTGCCGCTACCATGTAGATAGCCACGCCCCCCAGGAGTACCGGACGGCGACCAAAGCGATCGGTCAACGGCCCCACCAGAAGTTGCCCGACGCCGACACTCATCAAGAACAGGGTGATGGTCAATTGCAGCGCAGCGTAGGGACGCTCGAACTCGTCGGCCATGGCCGTCAACGCCGGCAGATAGATGTCGATCGCCAATGGCGACAGCATCACCGCACCCATCAATATCCAGAAAGCCGGACGTTCCTCGCGTGCCTGCATCACTGCCTCGCCACCATTTCAAGAGCGCCTACTCTATCGGCTGGCAAGGGAATGACAACCACTCCCGATATCAATCACCCGTGGGGGAAAGCTGAAACTCCAGCAGGCGAGCGTCGTCACGCAGATCGGCGGCCAGCGGCGGAATATATTTGCGATCGTGAGTCCGCAATATCATGCGATATTCGAACTGACGGCCCTCGTCGCGTGTGCGATAGCTCAAGCTCTCGATCCGAAACCGATGCGAAGCCATCAGATCGTGGACCTGTGCCTCGGCCATCACGGCCTGACTATCGAAACGCAGGATGCACCGGGCGAAAATCCGGCTCGGCATACGCGCTTCCACTACTCGAAACAGTGAGAGCGTCAACAAGGTCACTATCGTTGCCAATACCGCCGGGAACAGAAACCCGATGCCATACAGAATGCCCAGCGCCGACGTTATCCAGATCGAGGCGGCCGTGGTCAGCCCTCGAACCGTCAGGCCTTCCTTGAAAATCACCCCGGCGCCCAGAAAGCCGATCCCCGTCATGATGCCCTGAGCCATTCGCGTGGGATCAGTGCGGATCGTGGCTTCCGGCACCTCCGTGCCCAGCCACTGCCATTGATACATCGTGACCATCATCAACAGCGCCGAAGAAACACAGACCAGCGCATGCGTGCGAAATCCCGCCGGACGCCCGTGAAAAGTTCGCTCCAGGCCGATCAGGCTTCCAGCCAGCCAGGCTATTCCCAAATGAGTCAGCATCGTCCACGATTCCGGCGACATCCTTGGCTATCTCCTTGTCTCGTTTACGACTATCGTTTCAGCATAGCGCTTGCCGCCAGCCGTCGCAGGGAAACCTGAGGGCGACTTTGCCTGTCCAGCGCGTCTTTTCCCGCTACCGAGAGGAACGCACGCTTGACCAAACATCACGATCTCACGCCACCCAGCCGTGTCGCGAAAGACGATGAGGAACATGATCTTCATCTCAACGGTGACGAGCTGCCCTCAAAAGCGGCTGCCGTCCATGAGTTCATTCGCGAGGAAGGCGAGAAGGAACTGAGCCGCACGGTTTCCGCCCTGCTCTGGTCGGCCATCGCCGCCGGTCTCTCGATGAGTTTTTCAATGCTGGCGAAAGGCCTGCTGCGCGCCCACCTGCCGGACAACGACATCGGATTCCTGGTGGAATCGCTGGGCTACACGGTAGGGTTTCTGGTCGTGATCATGGCTCGCCAGCAGCTCTTCACCGAGAACACTGTCACCGCGGTACTACCCGTGATGAGCCAACCCCGGATCGGTAAATTCCTGTGTCTGCTTCGCCTCTGGGGCGTGGTGCTGGCCGGTAATCTGGTCGGCGTGGCCGTCTCGGCCTGGGCGATTCTGGCCCTGCCGATCTTCTCGACCCAGACCCATGAAGCCTTTCTGGCACTGGGGGAACACATCCTCGTGAACACCCCGATGCAGATGTTCGCCAAGGGCATCGTCGCCGGCTGGATGATCGCGACCATGGTATGGCTGTTGCCGAGCGCGGGCAGCGCCAAGATCTGGGTCATCCTGATCGTGACCTACCTCGTCGCGATCGGCGAATTCACCCACATCATCGTCGGTTCGACCGAAGTGATGTATCTGGTCTTCTCCGGTCACGCGGGATGGGCCGAATACCTGTTCCGATTCGGCCTGCCCACCCTGCTCGGCAATGTCGTCGGCGGCACCTTCATCTTCGCCCTGATCAGTCACGCCCAGATCCGCAGCGATAGCGACAACTGAGCCACCACCGGGCGTCTATGACCGGCGGGCGTCGACGACCGACGCGTCGGAATCCAGCGGGCGTCACAGCGGCGCCCGCTGTCATCCGACCGGTCCTCCTCCTCAAGTCCTCCCGGTAGCTCGCCGATACTGGTAATACATTCTCGAGTCCGCATCGAGACAAGATTATCGAACGGGAACCTTATCTCCATGTCATTCAAGACCTGGGCCGTCGTATTGGGTGCAACGGCGCTCTCCGGCTGCTTCGGCGTCAACACGTCGCAAGCTCCCATCGCCACCACTTATCCCATCAGCGAGCAGCAGCGCATGCAGGCGGCTCACCATTGGGAAGTGCTTGCCGAGCATGAAGCCCGCGCGATTCTTTCGGATCGAAGGCTCAGACAGAAAGCCCTCTACATCGCCCCCGAAATGCCGACGACCGCGTTCGCGGAGGGCTTCCGCGCCCTGCTGACCAGCGAACTGGTCAGCCGCGGCGCCATCGTGAAGACCCGGCCGGAAGCGGCCGTCGAGATCGACTTCGACGTTCAGGTGATCCGCCACCGCGACCGTACGGCCATACGCGAGCCTCAAGGTGCGCTGACCGCACTGGCCGCCGGCATTGCCGTCGCTACCATTCCGTACAACCACTGGACCGAGCCGGCATTAGGGCTGATTCCCGCCGCGGCAGTCGCCGATGTCTTCAGCGGCAGTTGGACTTCGGAAACGAACCACGAAGTCATCATCACGGTATCCGCCGACGAGTACGACACGCTGCTCTATTCCTCGTCGAACCTCTACTACATCAGCGGCGGCGACAGCGGCCAGTACGACCACGAACGGGGCCGCCTGGCGGTATCTTCAGACTGGTAAACGGATAGAAAGCATAGACATGACCTTGAAAAAGACCGCAAACCTAGTGGCGCTGCTGCTGATGCCGCTGCTGCTAGCGAGTTGCTCGCTGCTGGATACCACCACGCCCTCTCGAGAGGCCACTACGCTGGAACGCATAGACGACGCTGCCGGCGAGCTGATCGCCAGCGCCCGAGACCGCATCGATACCCAGCAACCGATCATCGCCACGACGCTCGTCAACGTGGACCAGCTCGGACAGTCCTCCACGCTTGGCCGCACGCTGAGCGAGGCTTTCACGTCCAGATTGGTGCAGGCCGGGCTCAACGTGGTCGAGGTAAAGCTACGCGACAGCCTGTACATCGAGGAAAACACGGGCGAGCTGATCCTCTCGCGCAACGTCCAGCGTCTGGGGCAGGATTACAATGCGGATGCCGTACTGGTCGGCACCTACGCCCAGGCCCAGAATCAGGTATTCATCAACGTGCGTCTGGTGAAGATCGCCAACCGGGCCATTCTCGGCGCCACGAGCTTCTCGCTACCCTTGACCAACGACCTTCGGTACCTGCTGCCCGTCAGTTATCGTTGAGGCTCATCACGCCAGCGAACTGGCTCCAATGAAACGGGGTTCAACGAAACAGGCCCCAACGAAACGGGGCGCCGATAAGGCGCCCCGTTCGCTTGTCGGACAGTCATCGAGAACGTCTAGACTTCCCGCTCCCTCTCGCGTGCCTTGTTCGGCTCGGCCTCCTTGGCCGCCAGATTGATCCCGGCGATCACGGCCTTGAGCGAGGCACTGACGGTATCGCTGTCCTCGGCCACGGCGCAGACACGCTGGCCATCGACATTGAGCTGTACGAAGGCGATGGCGTTGGCCTCGCTGTCGCCGCCCAGCGAGTGCTCCGCATAGTCGACGATGCCGACGCTGACGCCGGAATGCTTCTGCCACGCATCGGTGAAGGAAGACATCGCGCCGTTCCCCTTGCCCGAAAGACGGAGCGTCTCGGCGCCCTGCCATAGGGTCACGTCGATGCCTTCGTCCTGGCCCTTCGACAGCCGGTAGTCCGCCAGCGACAACGGCGTCTCGCTGGTGAAGCGATCGAACATCACCTGGCGAACCACCTCGCTGGACAGCTCGCTGGCCCGCTTCTCGCTCTCCTGCTGCACATGGGGTGCCAGCGCCAGCATCATCCAGCGCGGCAGGCTGATGCCGTAATCGCGCTCGAGCAGAAACGCCATGCCGCCCTTGCCGGACTGACTGTTGACGCGGATCACCGCTTGATAGTCACGGCCGATATCGCGCGGATCGATCGGCAGGTAAGCGACCTGCCACGGCTCGTCCGGCTGCTGCTTCTTGAGCGACTTGCGGATCGCGTCCTGGTGGCTGCCCGAGAAGGCGGTGTAGACCATCTCGCCGACCCACGGATGACGCGGATGGATCGGAATGTTGGTGCAGTCGTTGACCACCTCGATGATCTCGTCCGGCCGCGACAGGTCCAGCTCCGGATCGATGCCCTGGCTGTAGAGGTTCATTGCCAGGGTGACGATGTCCATGTTGCCGGTGCGCTCGCCGTTGCCCAGCAGCGTGCCTTCGACGCGCTCGGCGCCGGCCAGCAGCGCCAGCTCTGCGGAAGCCACCGCGCCGCCGCGATCATTGTGCGTATGAACGGAGATGATCACGCTGTCGCGATTCTTGATGTGCTGGCAGAAATACTCGATCTGATCGGCATGGTGGTGCGGCCCCGCCACTTCCACCGTGGTCGGCAGGTTGAGGATGCACTTGTTGTCCGGGGTGGGCTGCCACACATCCATGACCGCTTCGCAGATCCGCAACGAGAAATCGATCTCGGTGCTGGAGAAGCTCTCCGGGGTGTATTCGAAACGCCACTCCACTTCCGGATAGCGCTCGGAATAGGTCTTGACCCAGGTGGCGCCCTGCACCGCGATATCGACGATGCCATCGCGATCCATCTCGAACACCCGCTCGCGTTGAACGGTCGATGTAGAGTTGTACAGGTGCACGATGGCCCGCTTGGCGCCGACGAGGGACTCGAAGGTCTTCTCGATCAGATGCTCGCGGCACTGCACCAGCACGGCGATGGTCACGTCCTCAGGGATCTGCTCTTCCTCGATCAACCAGCGCACGAAATCGTAGTCCGGCTGGCTCGCCGACGGAAACCCGACCATCACCTCCTTGATGCCCACCTTGACGATCTGGTGCCAGAAGCGCTTCTTCTGCTCGACGCTCATCGGCTCCAGTAGCGCCTGGTTGCCATCGCGCAGGTCTTCACTCACCCAGATCGGCGCGTGATCGAGATCACGATCCGGCCATTGGCGATCGAAGGCGGGCACACGAGGCGCCGGGCGGTATTTTCTATGGTCAAAGGCGCGATGATCGAAAGCAGACATGGTGAAATTCCTGAAGGTGAAGAATTCGGTGCGTTCCGACCGCTGATGGCGGTCCGGTCATCGTGCCGCATGGCGGGGTGTGCCATGCGGACGCATCCGCAGCTTGTGACAGCGGAATCTGACGACAGCAACAGTGTAAAGCGTTTTCCGCGACATTTTATTGCGAATGAAGGAATCAAACGAAGTATATTGGCACAATATTGCTGAAAAATAGAAAATAGAGGCAGAAAAAATCCATGAACCAACCCGCACTCCTGGCGCTGGATCGATATGATCGGCGCATACTCGAACTCCTGCAGCAAGAGGGGCGTATCAGCAACCAGGAACTGGCCGATCGTATCGGCCTGTCGCCCTCCCCTTGTCTCAGGCGCGTCAGAGCGCTGGAAGAGAGTGGCCTGATCGTAAGATACCGCGCCGATATCGATGCGCGCCCTCTCGGCTACCAGCTCATGGCACTGCTGCATATCTCGATGGACCTTCATACCCCGGAGCGCTTCGACAATTTCGAGCGACACATTCGGGACGTCCCCAACGTCATCGAGTGCCTGATCATCACCGGCCAGACCGCGGATTTTCAGCTCAAGATCCTGGTTCGCGACATGGACGACTATCAGCACCTTCTCCTGCACGTCATCAACCGCATCGAGGGCGTCACCGGCGCGCACACCAGCTTCGTGCTGCGTCGCGTGTTCGAGAATCGCCCCATCCCCACCGACCTCGTCACCACGACCTGAGACGCCCATCGCCATGCCATTAGACGATTGCGCAATTGTAGCGAAGACAGCGTCTTGCTATGACTTTGCATGCAAAGTTCATCTTGGAAATAACAAGTACGCCAAGCGAGGTCATCATGAAACGATCAACGGCTCCCCGTCGCCTGAGTCTGTTGCTGTCTGCCGCCGTGCTGGCTTCGCCGCTGGCGCTGGCCGACTACCCCGAAAAGCCGATCACGCTGATCGTGCCCTGGGCAGCCGGCGGTGGCACCGACGCCACTGCCCGCATCATCGCCTCCTCGCTCGAGGAACAGCTGGGCCAGACGATCAACGTCCAGAATCGTACCGGCGGGAGCGGTGTCGTCGGCCATACCGCGATCGCCAATGCCAAGCCGGACGGTTATACCCTGGGCCTGGCCACCGTCGAAGTCGCGATGATGCATTGGCAAGGGCTCACCGATCTTACCTACCAGGACTTCACCCCGATCGCGCAGATCAATTTCGACTCCGCCAGCCTCTCGATCGCCAACGACTCCCCTTTCCAGAACCTCGAAGACTTCGTGACCCAGGTCAAGAACGAGCCCCAGGGCACCTATACCGCATCCGGCACCGGTCTCGGCGGCATCTGGCACGTCGCGCTCAACGGTTTTCTGATGGATCAGGACATTCCCGCCGGCAAGATCACCTGGGTTCCCAGCCAGGGCTCGGCTCCCGCCATGACCGAGCTGGCTTCCAACAGCATCGACCTGGTGGCCTCCTCGCTCCCCGAGGCGAGGACGATGATCGGCGCAGGAGAGCTTGAAAGCCTCGGCGTCATGACGCCGGAAAGACTCGAAGGCTTTCCCGACATTCCTACCTTCAAGGAACAGATCGGCAGCGACTTCACGCTGGGGGCGTGGCGCGGCATCGTCGGCCCCAAAGGGATGGACGAGAATGTCGTGGCAACGCTGGAAGCTGCCCTCAAGAAAGCCTACGACAGCGAGGCCTATCAGAACTTCATGGCCAAGCAGGGTTACGGCGTGGTGTGGCGAAACGCCGATGACTTCGCGCAACTAATGGCCGAAGATGACGAAAAGTTCGGCAAGATCATGGGCGAGATGGGCCTGACGAACTAGGCCGCCAAGCCTGCGACAAGCCTTTATCCCGATCGGGCCGGCGCAGCGATTGCCCCGGCTCGTTTCATTCCGCCCGGGCTATCTTTCCCACGGCGGCTATATTTTTCCCTCGGCGACGATAAGGAAGCCACAGCCATGCAACTCCCACAGAACCCCTTCAAACGCTCGCTCGACGGCAATCCGCGTTATGGCTGCTGGGCCGGATTCGGCACCGGCTACGCCACCGAAATTCTGGCCACGACCGGCTTCGACTGGTTGCTGATCGACGGCGAGCATGCTCCCAACACCGTGCCTTCCGTTCTGGCACAGCTGCAGGCCGTGGCGCCTTACGCCAGCGCGCCGGTCGTTCGTACCGTCAATCACAACCCGGCGCTCATCAAGCAGCTGCTCGATATCGGCGCCCAGACGCTGATGATTCCGATGGTCGATACCGCCGAGCAGGCAGCCAGGCTGGTGGCAGCGACACGCTACCCGCCCCACGGATTCCGAGGCGTCGGCGGCGGCCTGACCCGAGCCACTCGCTGGGATAGCGTGGAAGACTACCTGGCCCGCGCCCATGAAGAGCTCTGCCTCGTGGTGCAGGTGGAATCCCGCAGCGGCGTCGACAACGCCGAAGCGATCGCGGCCACCGAGGGGGTCGACGCCGTCTTCGTGGGCCCGGTGGATCTCTCTACCGGCGTCGGCCATGCCGGCAACCCCAATCACCCGGATGTGCAGGCGATGATTCGCCACACGCTGGAAGCGACCAAGGCCGCAGGCAAGGCGGCCGGCATCCTCGCCCCCGCCGAGGCAGATGCCAAGCGTTATGCCGAGTGGGGGTTCGATTTCATCGCCGTGGGTATCGATATCAGCCTGCTGCGACAGGCGGCCGTCGAGACGATTGCCCGCTACAAGCCGGAAACGCCAAAGCCCAAGTCGAGCCTGGGATATTGAAGCGAGCCCTCACCAAGATCGCCCGGATAGTCGACTGTCCGAATGTCCGATTGCCCGAGGATACCAGCCAAAAAAACGCGCTCCCTGGAGCGCGTTCGTTGCTTGCCACACTTGCTGCCCATCGTCACGCGTAGGCGTTGACCTGGGTTCCCAGCGTGCCGGAAACCGCCAGCTCCGGCGAAGGCGACACGGAGGACATCAACTGCTGGATATGAGCGGCTTGCCCATCCAGGGACTGCTTCAGCAGGCTACCCTGCGCCTCCTGGCTCTGATTGAAGTTCTGCAGTGCCAGGGCGGCGCCCACGGCGGCATTGACTGAGGTATCCATCGCAAACTCCTTGTTCCGAAAGCAGGTCGTGCGTTTATTGGTCTTGCGGTCTTCGGTCCATCCATCAGGCTATCGGCCAGTCCGTTCGTCAACTTTAACGGCGCAGCCCCCGCCTCGAAAGGCCCCCGGACGAGGATCGCGTGCCGGCTCGATCTTGTCCTCGGCTCCAGCGCGGGACGCCGCCACGAGGCGGCTGTTAAACTGCGAGCGCTCATCCCCCAGGACCGGATCATCGTATGAAATACATCGGAGCCCATGTCAGTGCCGCGGGCGGCGTCGACCAGGCCGTGAGCCGCGCAACCGAGATCGGTGCCAATGCTTTCGCGCTGTTCACCAAGAATCAGCGCCAGTGGAAGGCCAAGCCACTGGAGGAGACCACGATCGAGGCGTTCAAGGCGGCCTGCCGCGCGCAGGGTTTCGGCCCGGCCCAGATCCTTCCCCACGACAGCTACCTGATCAATCTCGGCCATCCCGACACAGAAGGTTTGGAGAAGTCCCGCGCGGCCTTCCTCGACGAATGTCAGCGCTGCGAGCAGCTGGGGCTGGAGCTGCTGAACTTCCACCCCGGCAGCCATCTCAAGAAGATCAGCGAGCGCGACTGCCTGGCGCGAATCGCCGAGTCGATCAACGAGGCTCATGCCGCGACCCGATCCGTCGTCGCCGTGATCGAAAATACAGCCGGTCAGGGCTCCAACCTCGGCTTTCGCTTCGAGCAGCTGGCCGAGATCATCGAACGGGTCGACGACAAGGATCGCGTCGGCGCCTGCATCGACACCTGCCACGCCTTCGCCGCCGGCTACGATCTGCGCACCGAGGAGGACGCCGTCGCCATGCTCGACGATTTCGAGCACGTGGTGGGTATTCGCTATCTGCGCGGCATGCATCTCAACGACGCCAAGAGCGAGTTCGCCAGCCGGGTCGACCGTCACCACAGTCTGGGCAAGGGCAACATCGGCCTCCCCGCCTTCACCGCGCTGATGCGCGACAACCGTACCGACGGCATTCCGCTGATTCTGGAAACCATCGAGCCCGAAATCTGGGCCGAAGAGATCCAGTGGCTGCGCGGTCAGCAGCGTACCGACTGACCTTCACTGACTGACCTTACCGACTAACCTTCATTGACGAAGCTTCTCCGGCGGGCTTCACGAATGGCTCGCCGATGGCCGGCCATCACAGGCTGACCCCGGACCCCGCATTCCCAACCCTCACGCCCAAGGAACCTGCTCGACATGGATGGATTCTTCAACTGGCTTGGCGAAGCGATCGGCAACGTGATTCGCACCGTAGTCAACGGTCTGCACGCCATATTCGGCAACCTGTGGCAGGCGATCGACGGCTTCGTCGACGGCCTGACCGGCTCGCTCGGCATCAGCGATTCGATCTTCAGCATCGCGGCACTGGTGGTTGGCGTGCTGCTGCTGATCAGCGGCATACGTTCACTGATTCGCGGCGGCATCGTCGGCGGCATCGTCTGGCTGCTGCTGGGGCTGGTGATCCTGAGCTGGCTGATTCGCTGAGCCGGGTGCCTGCCCGTTTATATCGATTGACGGGAAGGTATGCCTATTCCTGCTAGATCAACGCGATCTCCTTGTCATCTATCCTTTCGTCTACCACCTTGAATTTACAAGGTCACACCGATTGGTGACCGATCGACGACAGGATCCGTCGCCGCATCAGACAAGGAGATATCACCATGAGTCAGTCACTCAAATCGCAGCAGAACGGCGTCGACGTCTACAACCAGTTCATCGGTGGCCAGTGGCTTACCGGCGACGGTGAGCTGTTGGACGTCCTGAACCCGGCGACCGGTGAAGTCATCGCCCGAGCGCAGTTGGCCGATGAAAAACTCGCGGATCAGGCTCTGCAGGCGGCACAAAAGGCTTTTCCCGCCTGGTCGCGCAAGACTGCGGTGGAACGCGCCGACTATCTCTACCGCCTGGTCGATCTCCTCCAGGAGAATCGTGATCGCCTGGCCAGGTTGATCACCACCGAACAGGGCAAGCCGCTCTCCGAATCCGACGCGGATGTCGGCATGTGCTGCGACCTGATTCGCTTCGCCGCCGAGAACACGCGCCGTCTGGAAGGCGACATCATTCCGGCGGACGATCCCGACGAGCAGATCTGGATCCAGAAAGTGCCGCATGGCGTGGTGGTCGGTATCACGGCCTGGAACTTCCCCGCCGCGCTGATCGGTCGCAAGCTCGGCCCGGCCCTGGCGGCAGGCAACACGATCGTGCTCAAGCCGTCCGAGGAGACGCCACTGACCGCGCTGGAGATCGTCGAGCTGGCGCGCCAGGCCGGCATTCCGGATGGCGTGGTCAACCTGGTCAACGGTCGCGGCCGGGACATCGGCAATCACCTGATCCAGAGCCCGATCACCCAACTGATCAGCATGACCGGCAGCGTGCGCGGCGGCCGCGAGATCAACAAGGCGGCCGCCGAACACCTCAAGATCGTGCGACTCGAGCTGGGCGGCAAGGCGCCGTTCATCGTCATGGACGACGCCGACCTCGATCCGGCCGTGGATGCCGCCATCGCCTCGCGCTACAACAACTGCGGTCAGGTCTGTACCTGCAACGAGCGTATGTATGTCCAGTCCGGCATCTATGATCGCTTCCTCGAACGTTTCAAGCAGCGTGTCGAGGCTCTGAAGGTCGGCAACCCGCTGACCGACAAGGATGTCGACATGGGGCCGAAGATCAACGCCGCCGAACTCGACAAGATCCACGACATGGTCGAGCACGCCCAGAGCCAGGGCGCGCAGCTGTTGACGGGCGGCAAGCGTCTGACCGGCGGCGATTACGACAAGGGCAACTACTACGCTCCGACGATCCTCACCAACGTCGACAACGACATGGACATCATGAAGGAGGAGATCTTCGGCCCGGTGGCTCCGATCATGAAGGTCGATAGCTTCGAACAGGCGATGGAGTACGCCAACGCCTCGGAGTACGGCCTTTCTGCCTATGTCTTCACCCAGAACGTGAAGCAGCTGATGGCACTGACCCGCGAGCTCGACTTCGGCGAGATCTACGTCAATCGCGGCGGCGGCGAATCGGTCCAGGGCTTCCACAAGGGCTACCGCAATAGCGGCCTCGGCGGCGAGGACGGCAAGTACGGCCTCGAGGCTTACGTCAAGAGCAAGACGATGTACGTTCACTACGCCTGATCGGCTTTCGGCATTCGCAACGACAACGGCCGCGATTTCCATCGCGGCCGTTTTCTGCCTTCGCTTTGCTGCCTTCGTGTTCCTACCTGAACGTCATCACTCTATCAGGCATCCGCCAGCGCCCGCTCGACCATCTCGTAGACGTTGGGCGAGAGCTTCTCGGCGCGAATGCGCTCTAGCTCGGCTTTCATCAGGGCCTGACGCGTCTCGTCGAAACGCTGCCAGCGCGTCAGCGGCGTGATGATGCGCGCAGCGATCTCCGGATTGAGGCGGTTGAGCTCGATCACCACATCGGCCAGCAGCTTGTACCCTTCCCCGTCGAGCCGATGGAAGTTGACCCGATTCTGGGCAAAGGCCCCGATCAGGGCGCGCACCTTGTTGGGGTTCTTCATCGAGAACAGCGGATGCCCCATCAAGAAGCGCACGCGCTCCAGCACGTCGGCCTGCGGCCGCGTGACCTGGATAGTGAACCACTGATCCATGACCAGCGGGTCGTGAGCCCACTTGTCGCCGAAGGCCTTCAGCGCCGGTTCGGCCAGATCGGTGCGATCGCTGTGCGCCAGCAACGTCAGCGCTGCGCGCACATCGGTCATGTTGGCGCTCTGCTCCAACTGCCGCTGCGTCAGGCTGACGGCCTCGTCGTCCTCGATGCTCATCAGGTAGGCCAGCGCCACGTTCTTGAGACGACGCTGGGCGATCTGCTCTGGCGTCGGCGCGTAGGGCTCGTCGCTCAGATTGTCGCGATAGACGGCGAGGAACTCGTCGCGCAGCTGGTAGGCCAGCGACTGGCGCACGAATTCCCGCGCGGCGTGAATCGCATCGACGTCGACCGTCGGCTGCTGTTCGGCGATATAGGCTTCGGAGGGCAGCGTCAGCATCTCCGCCAGCACCGCCTTGTCGTCGCCCGGTTCGTTGAGCAGGCTGCGATACGCCTCGATCAGACGCACGTCCATCACCTTCTCGACGCCGTTTCGATGCGCCGCGATCAGATCGTCCAGCGCCAGCATGGTCAGCCGCTGGCCGGCATCCCAGCGGTTGAAGCCGTCGGAATCATGCGTCAGCAAAAACGCCAGCTCTTCCCGCGAATAGGGATAGCGCAGCTTCACCGGCGCCGAAAATCCGCGCAACAGTGACGGCACCGGCGCCTCTTCGACATTGGTGAACACGAAGGTCTGCTCCGCTTCACGCAGATGCAGCACGCCGTCCTTGCCCAGATCGGCCGGGCTCTCGCCGCCGTTATCCAGCTTCAGGGTCAGGTCGTGGCCGGACTTGGTGCCGACCAACCCCATGCGCACCGGAATGTGCAGCGGCAGCTTCTCGGTCTGGCCCGGTGTCGCCGGCGTCCGCTGGGAGAGGCGCAGGTGGTATTCGCACTTGGCGTAGTCATACTCGCCGTGGGCATCGATCTCCGGCGTCCCCGCCTGAGAGTACCAGCGCAGGAACTGATCGAGATTCAGCCCGGAGACTTCCGCCATGCAGGCGACGAAATCCTCGATCGTCACCGCCTGGCCATCGAAGCGTTCGAAATAGAGATCACTGCCGCGGCGGAAGTCTTCCCAACCCAGCAAGTGGCGCAGCATGCGCACCACTTCCGCCCCCTTCTCGTAGATGGTCAGGGTGTAGAAGTTGGAGATCTCGATGTAGTGATCCGGGCGAATCGGGTGCGCGGTGGGGCCGGCATCTTCCGCGAACTGCGCGGTGCGGAAGAACGAAACGTCCTCGATCCGCTTGACCGGCGCCGAGTTGACATCGGCAGAAAAGGTCTGGTCGCGGAAGACGGTGAAGCCCTCTTTCAGCGAGAGCTGGAACCAGTCGCGGCAGGTGACGCGATTGCCGGACCAGTTGTGGAAGTACTCATGGGCGACGATACCCTCGACGCGCTGGAAGGCCGCATCGGTCGCGGTCTGCGGATGCGTGAGCACCGCCGCCGAGTTGAAGATGTTGAGCCCCTTGTTCTCCATCGCCCCCATGTTGAAGTCGTTGACGGCGACGATCATGAAGCGGTCGAGGTCGTATTCGCGGCCGTAGGTCTCCTCGTCCCACTGCATGGAGCGCTTGAGCGATGCCATCGCATGCTCGGTCTTGTCGAGGTTTTCCGGCTCGACCCAGATCTGCAGCAGCACGTCGCGACCGCTCATGGTCGTGTAGCGATCCTCCACCTTCTCCAGGCTGCCGGCGACCAGCGCGAACAGATAGCTGGGCTTGGGGTGCGGATCTTCCCAGGTCACGAAATGGCGACCATTGGGCAACTCGCCCTTCTCCACCGGGTTGCCGTTGGAGAGCAGCACCGGCAGCGACTCGCGATCGCCGATCACCGTGGTCGAAAATGTAGCCATCACGTCCGGGCGATCGGGATAGAAGGTGATCCGGCGAAAGCCTTCCGGCTCGCACTGGGTGCAGAACATGCCGTTGGAACGGTAGAGCCCTTCCAGCGCCGTGTTGGCGTCGGGATCGATCTCGACTTCGGTATCGAGCCGAAAGCGCTGCGGCACCGAGGTCACGGTCAGCTTGTCTTCGTCGACCTCGAACTCTCCGGCCTCCAGCGTCTGGCCATCGATAGCGATGCTAATCAGCTTGAGCTGCTCGCCGGCCAGTTCCAGCGGCAGGCCTGTCTCTTTATCACCGGGCTCGCGATCCGGGTGGCGTTCCACGTGCAAGCGCGCCTTGACCCGGGTTGCGGACGGCTCGAGATCGAAGGTGAGCTCGGTGTGCGTGACGCGGTACGCCGGCGGCAGATAATCCTTGAGATAGGTCGCTTGCATCTCAGACATGGCAACGCTCCTTGCAGAAATGAGTAGGTCGAATCAGCAGCTCGAACCCGTGACAATAGTCAGTAACCCGAATGGGT
This sequence comes from Salinicola sp. 4072, assembly GCF_036663415.1. Lineage (NCBI taxonomy): Bacteria > Pseudomonadati > Pseudomonadota > Gammaproteobacteria > Oceanospirillales > Halomonadaceae > Salinicola > Salinicola sp. 4072. The sequence goes on from NZ_JAXOVV010000012.1 coordinate 28,252, forward strand.
CGACAAAGCCTGCCGATCGACAATCGGAAACCATTCTACCCACGTCACCGGAACGATATCGAATCGATGTCGCGGCGCGGGAACATGGGCAGTGCAAGGTGAGAGAAACGGCGGCGTCTATCGATGAATCAACGCCGTTCAGGGGCCTCTTCCGACCACACGCCACGCACCGGGCACTGGAGGCTCGGCAGCGGGCGGGTCACGATCCAGATCGCCAGCCCCGCGAGCCCGACGATCAGGCCGATCTTGACCGGCCAACTGGGCACGGTAAAGGCAATGACCAGACATGACACGCTGAGCATGATCACGGCCATGATCTTGGCGTGCTTGGGGATGGCGCGTTCGCGCTCCCAGGATTGGATCGGCGGGCCGAAGCGCGGGTGGTTGCGAATCCAGCCGGCGAATCGGGGGGACCCTCGCGAGGCGAGCCAGACCGCCGCCAGCATGAAACACGTGGTCGGCATCACGGGCAGAAAAAGACCGATCACGCCCAGCGCGAAACTGATGGCGGCCAAGGTGACATAGATGGCATTACGCATGCCGAACATCCCCACTACGATTGGTCGAGGCGCCACCCGAAGAGGACGCTTGGGTCAATAGTGTAAACCAGCCTTTACCGTCCTCTCCAACGTCCGGCGATGGAAAGGGCCAATATTGACGATAGGGAAACCGTTCATTCGCCAGGTGACGGCTAGTGCCGCCGCGCCATCGGCGTAGGCTTCGGCGTAATGCCCCTCTATCTCTGGAACGGACATCATGACCACGCGACAGGTACTCTATCTCTCTCACGGCTCCCCCGACCTCAGTCTGACCGACCACCCGGCACGCACCTTCCTGAAGGAACTGGGCGGGCGTTTGCCCAAACCGTCCGGCGCGCTGGTGATCTCGGCACACTTCGAGACACCCGGGCTGGTTGTCGGCGGCGCCAGGCAGCCCGAAACCTGGCACGACTTCCACGGTTTCCCCCACGCGCTTTATCGCATGCGTTACCCGGCCCCCGGCATGCCGGAGACCGCCGAGCGGTTGGTGGCAGCACTCGCCGCCTCGGGTATCGAGGCGCAACTGGACCCCGAGCGGGCGCTGGATCACGGCATCTGGTCGCCGCTCTCGCTGCTCTGGCCGCAGGCGGACGTTCCGTTGATCCCGATCAGCGTGCCGACACGGACGAGCACACCCGCCCAGCTCGAGATCGCCGCAGCACTGGGACGCTGGGCGCAGCAGAACGACTTCATGCTGATCGGCTCCGGTGCCGCCACTCACAATCTCGGTGACCGGCACTTCGTTCACGACGCGCCCGACGCGTGGGCCAGGCGATTCCACGACTGGGTCATCGACATCGCCGCACGCGGCGACCTGAAAGCGATGCAAGACTGGCAGGCAGCGGCCCCGAACGCACGTTACGCCCACCCGACACCGGAACATTTTCTGCCACTGCTGATGTGCCTCGGCGCGATGGAAGGCCAACCGCTTCGAGCGCTTCACGAGAGTTTCATGTACGGCAACTTGAGCATGTTGGCGCTGGGGAGCGATGTGACAATCAGCGCGAATAGTCGTCCATGACACGCTGATACTGGCTGGGTGAGGCCCCGATATGGCGACGGAAGAACCGCGTGAAATGCCCTTGTTCGGTAAATCCCAACGCCAATGAGAGTTCCCCCAGAGAACCATGGGGATTATCCGATAGACCTTGAAAAGCGGAACGCATCCGTCCCATATTGGCCAGCATCTGCGGCGTCATGCCGGTCGTCTTCTTGAATAGCGAATAGAAGTGCGCGCGTGACAGACCACACTGGCGGGCGATGGCGTCGATATCCAACTCGCCGAGCGGTGCCTCAAGAATGATTCCGGTCGCGCGCCGAATACGGGCATCGTAGAAGTCATTGGCGAGTCCCGCCCTCAAACGGGCCAGATGATGCCAGTCGGAGTGCTTCTCCATGATCGAGATAAGGAGATCGAAAAGCATACTCTCCATTTTTTCCCGCGGTTTGGGGCCGAAACTCATCATCTCGTCGATGAGAATATCTGCCTGACGACGCATGCGTGGCGTAAGCTCGATACACGGCTGCGAGAAGAAATCGGGGCGCGCACTGGTCGAAAGATCGGTCTTCAATGCCGCCAGCCAACGAGGTTCGATATAGAGCGCCAGGATCACGCTTTCGGACTCACCCGTCTGATGATCGTAATAGTGAGGCTCCCAGGCGTTCACCAGTACAGCGGTATCATCGGTCAGAGGCAGGCGCCGGCCACGAACCGAGAAGAATGTATTCTGCCCCGTCGCCTTGAGTAGTACATGACATTCCGAGTGCGCGTGCGGCACCAGCGGCTCGTCCATATCCAGCAGGGCGATCCGTCCGAAACCACCATGAAAAATTCGATAAGCATTCGACATTGTGTCTTGAAGCCCAACCTAAATACGTTGCTGCCTTAGCTCATAGCCTATCATTCGGGCTTCTGGTGCAGCGCGGCATTGAACCAAAGAAGAAGACGCTTTCCACCGAAGAAGTCCAGCCAATTCTCCACTAGCAACGGCTTCGTCAATGTGCCTGAATGTTCATCGAATCGTTACAGGTCTGGAGTGCCGATGCCTTCCCACTTTCTCGAACTGCCCCACGCCAGCCTTGAATATGCACGCTCAGGAACACCACTGAATGACACCCTGACCTATGTGTTCTTGCACGAAGGCCTCGGCTGCGTCGAGCTATGGAAGGGTTTCCCCGAACGGCTCGCCGAGACGCTAGGCCGGGAAGCGATCCTATACAGCCGTCAAGGCTATGGCCGCTCCTCTCGACTATCGCTGCCACGCGCCCCCGATTACCTCGAAAACCAGGGTTGCCTGGAGTTACGACTGGTTCTAGACGCACTGGAGTTGGAAGATATCGTTCTGGTCGGTCATAGCGACGGAGCGACGATCGCCCTCGCCTACGCCGCCCAGTTCTCCGATCCTCGCATTCGCGGTGTCGTCGCCATGGCTCCCCATGTCTTCGCCGAGGACCGATGCATCGAGGCGATCCGAGCGACCACCCGACGCTTCGAGCAAGGAGACCTGCGCCAACGGCTTGAACGCTACCATGGCGACAATGTCGATGGCGCCTTTCACGGCTGGAGCGACACCTGGTTATCCCCCGCTTTCTCTGACTGGGATATCACGTCATTACTGAGCGGTATCGAGGTTCCATTACTGCTGATTCAAGGCGAAGACGATGAGTACGCCAGCTCGAAGCATGTTGAGCTCGTTCGGCAGCATGCCAAAGCCAGTTGCCAAACGGTCTGGCTGCCTCAATGCGGCCACGTGCCCTATTTCGAACGCCAGCAAGATACGCTTCTATCTATCCTGACATTTGCCCACACAATCGGGACGGCAACCTGAGCAGCATCGAGACATCACCTTCAGTGCTCAGCCGCCGGACCGGCCGCTTCCCGATGCTTCCGTGTCTTTGCCGCTTCACCAAGCAATTCCGATACCAGAATTCCCGCCACCAAGGCCCAGAAAGGCGAGCTGATACCCAGTAGACTGAGCTTACTCATGGCTACGACCAAGGCGACGAAGGCACCAACCTGATAACCGACCGACTTGGTGAAGGCTTGCTGGAACGCCGCCAGCAACACGCCGATCATCGCCACACCGGCGACGCTGGCAATCAGCGCCTTGGGCAGCGCGAGAATCAGCGGCACCGCCATTCCCGCGAACAGACCGAATAGACAGAAGAGCACCCCATTGACCAAGGTGGCGCCAAATCGTTTGTCTCGGTCATCGCCGGCCTGCTCGGAGGCGCAGATCGCGGTCATTGGTCCGGCTATGTTGGCATTGTGACCACCCAAGGCACCCGCCAGGATGCCACCGATGCCGCTGATCACCGTCATCGCGTTGACCGGAGGCCGGTAACCTTCAGCCATCAGCACACCGGTGGCCTGGGCGTTCTCGGCGCCGATCACCAGCGCCGCCAGAGGCACCGATATCGCCATGAAGGCGTCGAACGAAAAATGCGGCAGCGTGAACTGCGGCGCTACCATGGCGATGTCCACGTCGGCCGACTGCACCGCACCGCTGAAATAAGCCACGACGAAGCCGACCACCGCGGCGACCAGAACCGGCGGCACCGAATTCAGGAAACGGGACGCCAGAAAAAACGCAACGAGTGCCGTGCCAGCAATCAACGGCGCTGCGCCAACGGACTCCACGGCACCCACGCCGAACCGAATCAGCGCCCCGGCGATCATGGCCATGACGATTGGCATCGGCAGCCAGCGCATGATGCGACCGATCAGCCCGCTGACACCGAGCAGCAGCACGATGACACCGCTCATGATGAAAGCCCCGACGGCCTCGGCAAACGGGATCGAAACCAGGGCGACGCTCATGATGGCAGCGCCTGGGATCGAGTAAGCGCCAGTGATCGGCTGGCGGTACCGTATCGCCATGACCAGGCTGATCAATCCTCCCAGGAAGTAGACCGCGAACAACCAGGCCACGGTTTGACCGTTGGTCAAATGACCGGCGTTCGCGGCACTGATCACGATCAATGCCGGCCCGGAGCAACCGAATAACGCCGCGACCACGCCGGTACTGATGGCCTTGACCGAAAGCGCCCTGGGTAGCTCCTGCCAGAAGCCGGTCCGGTGGTCCGCTGAATGTGAGGATGGAAGCTGCTCGTGAGACATGGCGTGACTCCTCATGATTATTATGTTGTTTATCGATGCAGGCGGATCCGTCGCGAGGGTTTACTCTCCGCGGAATATCGCCTTGCGTTTGGCGTGAAATGCCTCGACTCCCTCGCGGAAATCCTGCGAACTTCGCAGGCGGCTGTAGCAGTGCCCTTCCATCTCGATGGCGACCGCGAGCGGTGCGTCCTCGTTGTCGTTGATCAGCTTCTTGGCAGTGCGTTGTGCCAGCGGCGAGAAGCGACGCAATTCGTCGACCAGCGACTGCGTGGCGGCTTCCAATTGGTCGTCTGCCACGCACTCGGTAGCGATACCCCATTCCAGAGCCTGGGCCCCCGAGATACGTTTGGCGCGCATCACCATGTGCTTGGTGCGGGTGATACCGATGATTTTCTGCAGCCGCGCCGACCCGCCCGAGCCGGGAATCTGTCCCAGGTTCTGCTCAGGCAAGGCGTAGAGCGTGGTCTCCGAGGCGATACGAAAATCGCAGGCCAGCGACAATTCGAAACCGACGCCGAAGGTGTAGCCGCGGTTGACTGCAATCACCGGTTTCTCGCAGCGCACCGGAGCCGCCACGTTCCACGCCAGTTTGGAGACGTGCTCGGGCGAGGCTTCGAGGAAGCCTTTGATATCGCCACCGCTGGAAAAGTGCTCGCCTTCCGAACGCAAAACGATCACGCGCACGCCATCATGGGCATCCAATGCCTCGAATACCTGGCGCATCACCTCGCGCTGGGGCATGGAGATCACGTTCAACGGTGGCCGTTTGAGGACAATGTCCGCACGCTCGTGTTTGGTGTCGACGTGGACCTCGAAACCATCGAACTCGGAAGCCAGAAAGTCCTGTAGAGAATGTTGATTCATTGCATTCTTCCTATTGATTGCTCGAAAGCGGATTAGTTGGCCTGCACCTGGTCGGCACGCTCGGTGAGCAGCACGCGGCGCAACACCTTGCCGACGGCCGACTTCGGAATCTCTTCGACGAAGAGATAACGACGCGGGCGCTTGAACCGCGCCAGCCCGGCGGACACGCAATGACGGCCCAGTTCTTCCTCGCTGATTGGTTCGCGACATTTGACGAAAGCGGCGACGACCTGGCCCCACTGTTCGTCGGGCAAACCGGCGACAACGACCTCCTCGACCTTGGGATGTACCGAAAGTACGTTCTCGATTTCCGCCGGGCTCACGTTTTCGCCGCCAGTGATAATCAGGTCATCAACCCGACCGGTGACGAACAGGTCGCCGTCGGCATCGAAGTAGCCGGTATCGCTGGTGAAGTACCAGCCCTGCTTGATCGCCTTGGTATCGGCATCGGGACGCCGCCAATAGCCTTGGAAAGCCTCGTCGCCGGCGAGATCGGCGATGATCTCGCCCTCTTCGCCGGGCGGCAGTATCTCGTCGGGCGATTCGGCACCGACCCGAACGACGCGGATGCGCTGGTTGAGCGAGGCGCGTCCGGAGGATCCCGGTTTCCGATTGGCACGCTGATCGATGGTGAAGGTGTAGATCTCCGAGCAGCCGTAGTGATTGACGAACAGACTCGGTTGGAAAGCTTTCTCGACCCTGGCCATCAAACCGGCACTCATCGCGGCACCGGCAAAGCCGATCTTGTCGACACTGGCGACCCGTGAAGATGAAAACTCGGGGTGTTCAATCAGCATGTGATAGAGCGTCGGCACCAGATAGAGATTGGTGACGCCCTCGCGTTCGATCGCCTCCAACGTCGCTAGCGGATCGAATTTGGGCACACACACGAAGTGACCGTCGATCAGCGTCATGGCCAGCAGCGAACGCACGCCCATGGTGTGATACATCGGCATCACGCCGAGCGTGCATTCGTCGTGGCGATAGAGGTTTTGGGCAACATGCGCCAGCGCTGCGGCGCGCTCGGCCCGATGGGTACGCGGTACGCCCTTGGGTTTGCCGCTGGTGCCGGAGGTGTAGAGCATTATCGAGACATCTTCCGGTGAGGCACGCAGGATCGTCTCCCCCGGCGCCCCCAACAGCGCCTCGAACGGCGTCACGCGATCATCCCGAGCGCCATCGACGACGATCCGAGGCAAGGCTCGCGCCTCGGGACAGGCCTCGACCGCCTCGCTGCCGGAAGCATCATAAGCCAACGCGCGAATGTCACCGTTATCGAGGCAATAACGCACATCCTGCGCGGTCGAGCGCCAGTTGATCGGCGTCACGACGATGCCGGCGAACTGGCAAGCCCAGTGCAGCGTGGCCATCTGCCAGCGGTTCTGCATCACCACCAACAGCCGGTCACCCTTGTCCAGCCCCAGATTCCCCAAACCTCGCGCCACGCTTTGAATATCTTCGAGCCAGGCGGCGTAAGTGCGTCGGAAAGCACCGTCAGACACCGCCAGCGCCTGCGGACGACGCTCCACCGTGGCAAGAAAACTGCGACCTAGATCGAACATGCGTCGTTCTCCCGTCGATTGGCTTGCTGGCGAGCACGCGCGACCTGCAGCACGGCCTGGACAATGCCGGTATAGCCAGTGCAACGGCACAGATGCCCCGATAGCATGTCGCGCACCTGTGCCTCGCTCGGATCGGGCATGCGGCCCAGAAATTCATGGCATGACATCAGGATGCCAGCGGTGCAAAACCCGCACTGCAGCGCGTGATGCTCGTGAAACGCGCGCTGCAGATCATTCAGTCCTGTTTCCCCTGCCAACGATTCGACCGTCTCCACGCTGCGTCCATCGGCCTGTATGGCGAGCATCAGACACGAACGAGTCGCCCGTCCGTCGACGAGGACGGTGCAGGCGCCGCAAACGCCGTGCTCGCAGCCCACGTGGGTGCCTGTCGCGCCAAGCTCGTGGCGCAGGAAATCACATAGCTGCATGCGCGGTGCGGCACAGCCGCTTCGCTCCCTGCCATTGAGCCTGAAGGTCACGCGATGCAGTTCATCGCCTCGTACGTGCATCGGCACTCTCCTCTGCGGCTTGCTGTTCAAAAGTGGGCTCCTCCAGAATCAGGCGCCGTCCCAGCTCGCGGACCAGATGGCGTCGATAGGCGGCACTGGCATGGGCGTCATCCTGAGCCCCTAGCGACCACGCCAGATGGTTGAGGGCTTCGTCGAGATCGTCATCGAGGGATAGCGTGCGCACGACCGGTCGGTCGGCGACGCCACCCACGCCAAGGTGAACTTCCGACTCGCCGATATCGGCGGCCAGCGCGACGATGGCGAAGTCGCCATGACGCATGGCGATTTCGCGGAAGCGATAGGCGTGGCCTTCGCGCTTGAGTGGAAAGCGCACTTCGGTGATCAGTTCGTCGGGGCGACGTGCCGTGGTCAGCACGCCCTGAAAGAAGTCAGCGCCAGTGACCCGCCGCGTTTTTCCGCGGCGCGTCTCGAGCACCACCTCGCCCCCCAGCGTCGCCAGGCACAGCGGTAATTCGGCACTGGGATCGGCATGGGCGATGGAGCCGCAGACGGTGCCACGGTTACGTGTCTGGAAATGCCCTACCCAGGGCAAGGCCTGCGCCACCAGCGGCAACTCGTCGACCAGAGCGGCGTACTCCAGCAGTTCAGCCTGCGTAGTCGCGGCCCCGATCGCCAGATGATCGTCGCGCCGCTCGATGTAGCGCAGTTCGTCGATGGCACCGACATCGATCAGTATTTGCGGCTGGGCCAGGCGCATGTTGAGCACCGCCATCAGCGACTGGCCGCCAGCGACAAGGCGGGCCTCGTCGCCGAACTCGATCAATCGATCGATGGCTTCCTTCCGCGTCTGCGGACGGTAATAATCGAAAGCGCAAGGTTTCATGACTTGCCTCCACCCTTGCCGAACCGGCCCAGCAGACGCTGCAGCAACGGTTGTCGAACCCTGCCGCCGCTGACCTGTTGCGATAACCGCGAAAAAATCTGACCGATAATCATCTTCGAGGCACTGGAGAGCATGCGTCCGCCGACCGAAGCGATCTTGCCGCCAATCGTCACCTCATAGTCGTAGTCGAGCCGGGTATGGCCACCCTCGACCTCGCTCAGGCGGATCTGCGCCGCGCCGTTGGCGTTGCCCATGCCACTGCTCCCGGCGCCGGAAAGACGCAGCGTGTGCGGAGGATCGAGCTCGCTCAGCTCGACGCGGGCATCGAAGCGGGCCCGAATCATGCCCACGCCAACAGTGACATCGGCGCGATAGGTGTTCTCGCCGGTGAGTTCCAGCGCATGGCAACCGGGAATGATTGCCTGCAGCGTGGCTGGATCCAGAATGCTGTCGAAGACTTGCTGGGGCGAAGCGGGAATCTCGACACTATCGCTGGCGGTCAACTTGGAACCGTCCCCGGCGGTCGAATCCACCGGCTCTTCACCAACCCCTTCAGGTCGCGCTGGTTCGTTGATGCCCAGCAGCGTGCGGACTTTCGAGGGCGTCAACGGCAATTCGATAGCACTCGGCTCGACGCGTTCACCTAGCGCATCGGCTACCGCATTGGCGATGCACACCGGCGTACTCATGTTGTTGCCTTCACCGACCCCCTTGGCACCGAGCGGCGTGAATGGCGACGGCGTCTCCATGTGCAGAATCACCGGCTCCGGCACTTCCATACTGGTCGGGATCAGGTAGTCGGCCAGCGTACCGGAGGCGAAACTGCCATCGGCGCCATAGCTGAATTCCTCATAAAGCGCCGCTCCGACGGCCTGGGCGAAGGCGCCGCGTACCTGTCCATCCACCAGTTGCGGATTGAGCATGCGGCCGGCATCGTGCAGCGTCACGTAGCGATCGATACGTACCTGGCCAGTGACGGTGTCGATCTCGACGCCGCAGTAGTCGAAGATGAAGCCGTAGCAGAGCGAGCTGTTGATGCGTTCGTCATCGTCCGGCGCGGTCAGCTCGGCGGGGGTCCAGAAGGCCGTCTCGCGCAGGCCGCCGGCTTCGCTCTCGGGCAGCGTGCCCGGCGCCCAGTGGGTGGCGCCGGCGAGGCGGTGGAACGAGGCGGAATGCGCCCCATCCAGAGTGAATACACGGCCTTCGGCAAAGCGCACATCGTCTTGCTCGACCCGCCACTGCGCAGCGGCAATCGCGGCCAGACGCGTGCGCACCTTGAGCGCGGCCTTATGTACGGCTCCCGCCACCGCGCCGGCGAAACGGCTGGAGTAGTTGCCCGAGGCGATCGACCAGGCATCCTTGCCGGTATCCAGTTCGACATCGACGCGTATGGCTTCGATGGCGATACCGAGTACCTCGGCCACGACCTGGGCAACCACCGTACGATGGCCCTGGCCCTGCGGCGTCGAGGAGACGTGAACGCTGACGCCGCCGAGCGGATCGACGCTGATCGTCGCGGTACTCACCGCACCGTTCTTGGGCCCGGCGCGACGCCGCTCCTCCGGCGTCATCGCCATGGTGATGTAGCCCATGTTGGAGATCGACGGCTCCACCGCCACGCAATAACCGATGCCGTAGAGCCGCCCTTCGCGGCGGGCGGCGTCGCGGCGCGCACGCAACTCGGCGAGACCGCCCTGCTCGACACCCAGCTCGAGGCCACGTGCGTAATCTCCCGAGTCCAGCAGCGCCCCGGCGGCACAGCGGTAGGGAAAGGCATCCGCGGGGACGAGGTTGCGCCGGATCACTTCCAGCGGATCGAGGTCGAGCTCGATCGCGATCCGCTGCATCAAGCGCTCGAGGGCGAAGTAGACCTGCGGGCCGCCGAAGCCGCGGTTCAGCCCGCTCGGCGTCTTGTTGGTCATCACGATGCGATTGCGAACCGCGAGATGGGGAATCGCGTAGGCACCAGTGAGATTGCCGTGCATGCGATAGGTCGTCGCCGGCTCAGGCGCGCGCAGGTACGCTCCGCAGTCGTCCAGTTGGTCGAAGCGCAGCGCGGACACCCGCCCTTCGCGGTCGAAGGCGGCGTCGATCGTGGTGACCCGATTGGTGGCCGAAGATGCGCCTTGTAAATGCTCCAGGCGATCCTCCACCCACTTCACTGGCGCCCCGACCTTGCGTGCCGCCAATCCCATCATCACGACATAGGGGAAAACGCCCTGCTTGATCCCAAAGCTACCGCCGGAATCTGGAGGCGTGCGCAGTCGCAATCGATTGGCGGGCACCTGCAAGGCGCGCGCCATCACCGAATGAATCGCGTAAGGCCCCTGAAAATTAGCCATGACATCGTAGCCACCCTCTGCGGGGTCGTACTGGCCTAAAACGACATAGCACTCGATTGGCGTACAGGAACTGCGCGGGTAGCGTACCTTGAGCGAGAGCGTGCGATCCGCCGCCCGAAATGCGGCCTCGGGTTCACCGTAGCGGAAGTGACGATCGTTGACGACGTTATCGCCCACGGCATCGTGCAGCAGCGTCTCCCGGTCACCGGCCGCCGCTTCGGGATCGACAAGCGCGGGCAGAATCTCGTATTCGACCTTGACCGCGTCTAGCGCATCCTCGGCCAGATAACGGTCTTCGGCGATGACCACTGCCACCGGCTCACCCACGTAACGAACCTTGTCGACGGCCAAACACCAATGCTCCATGGGCTTACGCACTCCCACAGGGAACGGTAACGCCCAACGCTTGACGTCTTCGCCAGTCAATACATCTCGCACCCCCGCCATCTGCAAGGCTGCGTCTATATCGACCCGCTTGATCTCGGCATGAGCATGGGGCGAGCGAACGATCGCCGCATGAAGAGTCCCGGGTGGCGTGGCGAGGTCGTCAGCGTAGCGTCCCAGCCCTCGCAAAAGCGCTTCATCCTCGACACGAGCCTGACGCTTGCCGATATAGGAGCGCTGCTGGTTCTGGTCGAGCAATACTTCTGAATGCATCGAAAACTCCCCGATGGGCATGGCCCTGTGCTGGGGAGTCTATGAGCGTGAGTAATTTGGATGCATTGCCTATCGATACGGGATTTATCCCTGGAGTCGGAAGATTTACCTCTGAGTCTGATTTCGAGACCAAAGTTTAATAACGGAAATCAGAAGAGGCAGACTTCAGCGCTCGGCTAGGCAGACGGGAGAGAACTCAGAATTTGGAGAGAAGATACGTCCGAAATGACCAACGCCTCCGCTTCGCAAGACAAGCGAAGGACGTCGGGAAGAGGCTAAACAGCTGGACGAAAAGCAGCGAGGGGAAGCAAGAATAACGACAGTCAGTCCCGGAAATTATCGTACTGCAGCGGCAGGTCCGGGCCGTCCTCGCTCTTGAGCAGCGCGATCGCCTGTTGCAGGTCGTCGCGCTTCTTGCCGCTGACGCGAACCTTGTCGCCCTGGATCGCGGCCTGGACCTTGAGCTTGGAATCCTTGAGCAGCTTGACGATCGCCTTGGCGTCGGGCTGTTCGAGGCCCTGCTTGAGCTTGATCTGCTGGCGCGCCTTGACGCCGGAAGTCTGGGCGTCCTGGATATCCATGCAGCGCGGGTCGATGCCGCGGGCGATCAGTTTGTTGCGCAGTACGTCGATCATCTGCTGGAGCTGAAATTCGGCGTCCGCCTCGATCGAGACGGTCTCGCCTTCCAGCGTGAAGCTGGCGTCGACGCCGCGAAAATCGAAGCGGGTCTGGATTTCACGACTCGCCTGGTCGACGGCATTGGTCGCTTCGTGGCGATCGAATTCGGAAACGATGTCGAAAGATGGCATGAGCCTCGGTCCTCAATCAAAAGTGGAGCCGCGATGCGACCAGAATCGGTCCGCGGCCGGTATCAGTCGGCAGCCGGCGACTCGGGCGGCTCGGGCGGGTCGAGTCGCTTATCCATCTGCCAGGCGGCACAGCCGTCGGCATAATAGTCCTCCAGCCAGCGATGAGCGATGAACCCCATCCGGCGGTAGAGCCCCATCGCCACGCGATTGTCGGCGCGAACTTCCAGCAGCATGCGCTGGCTGCCCCGCTCTCGCGCCGTATCCTCCAGCGCCTGGAGCAGTTCCCGTCCCAGGCCGGTACCGCGAGCGGCCGGATCGACGCAGAACGAGTAGAGTCTGGCCGTGGTGCTGTTGCGCCGGAATAGTAGCGTGCCGTAACCGATGACTCGCTGGTCTTCGGCGACCGCCAGCAGATTGGCGGCGTTGGCCCGGGTCAGCAGGTGTGCGAGTTGGCGGCGGCTGAAGCGATCACTGTCAAAGCAGCGTTCTTCCAATTCATACAAGGCGTCGCAATCGGCAGGCAGGCCGTAGCGAATGGTGCGGAGCATGCGTGCGCTCTCATCTGATTCATCTGGGATCTGGGTGCAGCCACGGCCTTCGTTCGACCGGGACCGCGCCGGTGGCCCGTCAGGCGGGCAGTCGCCGAGGCGATGACGCCGACGATGCTGAAATTATTTCACGCCGGCAACGACTTGTCGCCGCCTTCACATCATCGCATGCTATTTCCCTTTTGCAGCCCCGGCAGCTTGCCGCATCGATCGCCGACCACCCCAACGGGAAGATGTCGGAAAAGGAGCCACCGATTCATGTCACGCCTGCGTATCGTCGTTGATCGCCTTGCCGACTGGCAACCTTACTACCCCTCCGAGGATCTGATCAGCGCCGATGAGTTTCTCGCGCTGGATGGCGCGGCAACGGCGGATGACGCCACGCACGTCATCAACCTGTGCGCCAATCTCGACTATCTGGAAACCGGCTATTACGTTTCGCTGCTGGCCCAGGCGCGCAACCAGCGTGTTCTGCCCAGCGTGGAAACGCTCAACCAGCTCTCGCGCAAGGCATTGATCGACATGCAGCTGGCCGCCATCGACCCGCTGTTGATGGAGCTGAACAAGCGCGGCGTTCTTGAGGGCGAATCCTTCACGCTGCGCGTCTTCTTCGGCGAGTGCCGGGAACCGGAGCTGCAGCGCCTGGCGCGGCGCCTGTTCGAGCGTCTGCCCCACCCGCTGCTGGAAGCCCGCTTCGAGAAACGCCAGAACGTCTGGCGCCTGGCGCGGCTCAAGCCCATCGCGCTGACAGCGCTGCAGTCCGGCGAGGAAGACCTGTTCGCGACGGCGCTGAACCGCCATTCGACCCGGGTCTGGCGCACGCCACGCGCACGCCGTCGCTATCGCTTCGATCTGGCGATCCTGATCGATCCGGAAGAGAAGTTGCCGCCCAGCAACAAGGGCGCGCTCAAGCGTTTCATTCGCGCCGGCCGGCGGCTGGGCATCGATGTCAGCCTGATCACCCATCGGGACGCCGGCCGGCTGGCCGAGTTCGACGCCCTGTTCATCCGCGAGACGACTCGGCTGGACCATCACACCTACCGCATGGCCAAGAAGGCCGAGCACGAGGGGCTGGTGGTGATCGATGATCCTCAGTCGATCCTTCGCTGTACCAACAAGATCTTTCTCCACGAGCTGCTGGGCACTCACAAGGTTCCCGCGCCTCGCGGCCAGCTGCTTCATCGCGGCGACATGAGCCGACTGGACGAGAAGCTCGCCCATCTGGACTATCCGCTGGTCCTGAAGGTGCCGGACGGCGCCTTTTCCAAGGGCGTGGTCAAGATTCGCTCGCGTGAAGAGCTGGAGGCGGAAGCGCCCAAGCTGTTCGAGTCTTCGGCGCTGCTGCTGCTGCAAGAGTGGCTGCCGACCGACTTCGACTGGCGCATCGGCGTGCTCGACGGCCAGGTCCTCTTCGCCAGCCGCTACTACATGGCTCGCGGCCATTGGCAGATCTACGACCACTCCAGCGGCAAGACCCGCAGCGGCGGTTTCACTACCCACGATCCGTCCGAAGTGCCGCCGCAGGTGGTCAAGGCGGCGCTGCGGGCGACCAAGCTGATCGGCAACGGCCTCTACGGGGTCGATCTCAAGCAGATCGGCGATCGCGTGGTAGTCATCGAGGTCAACGACAACCCCAACCTGGATGCCGGCGTGGAAGACGTGGTGCTGAAGGATGCGCTCTACGAGCAGGTCATGTCGGTATTTCTGAAGCGCATGGAGCGCCAGCTCGAGCACAAGCCGCGCTGATCCGGCCTGGCGTCATCACGCGGCCTCGGCCGTCACCGAGACCTGATAACCGGCGAACTTGCGCAGGTTGATGACGCCGGTATCGAGGATCATGTACTGCCCCTTGAGCCCCATCAGGGTGCCTTCGACCATCGGCGACTTGTCGAGATTGAACGAGACGATCTTGCGCGGCCATTCGAGCACGGGATAGTCGATCGTCAGTGGCAGCGCATCGTCGACCGTTCGAATGGCATCCTCGCCGACACGCTGGCGCAGCGCTGCCAGCCCCGGTGCGAGCCGGGCCAGCAGGCGGTCACGCTCGGCGGTCAGATCGAGCGGCTCGACCTCGCCCTTGAGCATCGCCCGCCAGTTGGTGCGATCGGAGACGTGCGACTTGAACAGCGTCTCCACCAACCCGGACTGCTGTCGCGTGTCGACATCGAGAATCGGCAGCGCCTGGATCGCCCCCTGGTCGAGCCAGCGCGTCGGCGTATTGGTGCCTCGCGTGATACCGACCTTGAGGCCCGAGGCGTTGGCCAGGTAAACGGTATGCGGGCGGAAGCAGTGGCGTTCGCCCCAGGCCGGATCGCGGCAGGTGCCCTGAAAGTAGTGACAGGTCTCCGGGCGCATCATGCAGAGATCGCAATGCGCCAGCGAGGAAAAGCAGGGGTAGCAATGCCCCTGACCGAAGCTCTTGCGCGTGGCGCGCCCGCATTCGACGCAGTGGATCTCGCCAGTATGGTGCAACCGGACACGCTGCCCCAGCCAGGCATTGAGCCCAACCCGCTGCTCGCCGGCCCGCAGGGTGTAGTCCGCCTGGCCGTTCTCTGCCGGCAACCGGATATCGAGCTTGCGGAGCTGGCCGCTGGCAAAGCGGCCGGACTCGCTCGCGACCTGCGCGGCCGGGATCAGTTGATCCATTTGACCGCGGCTTCCTCGGCGGAGGCGTGATTGCCGGAGGCGCATTCGTTGCGCTCGAGATAACCGACGCGCTGTTCCGCCGGCACCTCATGGATCATTTCGTACTTGATGACCGCTTCCAGACACAGCTCGGTCTGCTCGGTGGTCAAGCGGCGGCCGTCGGGCCATTTACGCAACTGAATGGCCTGCTTGAAATTCTCGTACATCTCTTGGGTCATCTGCGCGACCATGCGGTCGAAATTCATCTCGCTCACTTATTTTCTCCTGAAGAGCTTTCTCCTGAAGCGTCGTGCCCGGCGCCTCCCGATGCATTGCGGCTGGCGAACCAGCCCATGAACAGCCCGATCAGCAATCCGCCCAGATGCGCCTCGTTGGCGACGTTACCGAAGCCGAAGGCCCCGGCAAGATCGGTCATGGTAAAGACCATCCAGACCAGCATGAAGACCATCAGCATCTGGGGCACGAAGAAGCCGCTTTCCGGCCGGCGGCGAGACATCAGCCACACGTAGCCGAGCAGCGCATAATCCACCCCCGACATGCCCCCGAACAGCACGATGCCGGTGACGTACTGCGCCAGGTTGGAAGCCAGCATCGCGATTAGCACGATGAGGCCGAGCCGGCGCCATCCCTGGATCGCTTCGACCTGACGGCCGAAATACCATACCCACAGCATGTTGAAGATCAGGTGCATCCAGCCGAAGTGCAAAAGCGCCGGCGTGAACAGACGCCATATCTGGCCGCCGGCCAGGGTGTCGGAGACGAGATCCCCCGCCACCAGCCGCTGGCCGACGATGTCGAGCGGCACGATGGTGAAAGCGCGAACGATGGCATCGCCCGCGAAGATCATGGCCAGGAAGATCAGCACGCAGACGGCGATCAGCCCGGCCGAGAGCGGTGCCTGTCCGAACGCCTGGCGGGTGATACCGGGCCGACGCCGTGGTGCTCCGGTCGTGGAAGCGGTGTCCAGCTCCCCCCGGTGCCAGAGCTCGATCAGTCGCGCGGCCGCGTCTCTCTGATCGGGATCGGCAATCCACAGCACCTGCCGATTCTCCTGATGCGTGAAGCGATGGCCGATGTGGTGCGCCCAGAGCGCCTGCCTCAGAGGACGCGTATCCAGATCGCCAGGCAGTTCGAGGAGTTTGTACATGGAAGATGTCCGACCCGCTTACCGAGAGAATATCGAGAAGCCCGATGCTGAGACTCAGGCGCCGAGCCCAGCATGGACAGGGCGCTGAAGCCCAGCATGGAAATGTCATGGAGCGCGAACCCGTGACGGGTTCGAAATCGCCATTCTACAGGCACCGCGAAATTTTACAGACCCAACAAAGAAAAATCCGGCGGGAGGGCCGCCGGATAAGAGCAAGGGATCATTCAAGGGAACACTGACTTTGAGGGTCGTCAGTGGCAGGAGTTCCCACGCGCAGCGAAAAATTTCCCATTCTTTCCCTAATCCGTTTCATTTAGCGGTAAAAAAGCCGCCAAATCAGCCTCCTACGGCCAATGTAAAAAAATGCAATTTAACTGATATGCCGCAACGGTATCAGTCACGAATCCCTTCCTGTGACACGTCGACCCAGACGAAGCGATTGGCATCGAGCCGCGACTCCCCTTCCCAGCGATAAGCCACCAGCCGGCCGTACTTCACCGCGCTGTAATCGAGGCAGGCGATATTTGATCGCGGCAGCGCCGGTACGCCCTTGCACCAGTAGTGCCCCACGAACAGTGGCGGCGCCGATTCCGGGTAGTAGGTCAGCCGTTCCCGTTCACTGTCGTCCAGCGGACGGTCCTCGAGCCCCAGCGGCAGATTGTCGGGCTGGAATACCACATCCCCGTAGGTGCGCGGATTTCGGCACCAGAAATGGGTACGAAACGAGCGGCGCGTGAATCCATCCCCCGAACGAATCTCGACGCCGGGCGGCAGCGGCATCTGGGTGCCTCGGGTCAGGCGATCCAGCACGCGGTGCGCCAGGCTGCCATGCCGTGTCGATTCGACCAGGAAATCACGGTCGATTCGGGCATCGGGGCAACGCGCCAGAAAGTCGGCGATCAGCGGTTCGTCCCAGCAGGCATGCACCACCCGCAGGCCATCCAGATCGAGGCACAGCGGTAGCGTCATAAACCAGGAAAGGCAGGTTTCCCACTCCAGGGGGAAGTCGTGAAACTGCTCCAGCGTACGACCGATGATGCGATTGTTGCGCGGGGTATGATCCCGAAGCCATTCGCGCTCGCTGTCGCTCGGTGCCTCGTGACAGTAGGCCAACGCGTTGGCTTCATGGTTGCCCATCACGATATGCGCCTCGCCGGCGTCGACCATGCGTTTGGCAACGGAAACCGCCAGCCGGATGGTGGGCCCGCGATCGATCAGGTCACCCAGAAAGATGACCCGGCGGCGCGGGTGGCGAAACACCCCATCTTCTGCCCGGTATCCGAGCTTCTCCAGCAGCCTGACCAAGCTCTGGCCGCAGCCATGAACATCCCCGATCAGATCGTAGCCATCGACATCGCTTTCCTGCGCCATGTCAGTCTCCCAGCCTGCTGCTCCATCCCAGCTTGGAGCGGCAGGCTTCGAAGAAACTGTGCCCGCGTGGGTGAATCAGCGTCAGGCGCTCGGCGTGGCGACGGACGTAGAGGATGTCGTCAGGCTTGCAGACGACGCGAGTCTGGCCGTCGCAGCTGACATGGGGATAGGCCTGGTTGATATCGCCGATATGCACGCGAATCTCGCTGGCGGCATCGATCACGATCGGCCGGCTGGAGAGCGTATGCGGGAACATGGGCACCAGCGTGATCGCCTCCAGCCCCGGATGCACGATCGGACCGCCACCGGAGAGCGCGTAGGCCGTGGAGCCGGTGGGTGTCGCCATGATCAGGCCATCGGAGCGCTGCGAATAGACAAAGCGATCGTCGACGAAAAGCTCGAACTCGATCATCCGCGCCGCCTTGCCCGGATGCACGACCACATCGTTGAGACTGGTGCCGGAACCGATCAGACGCTCGCCACGATAGAGCTCCGCCTCGAGCAGAAATCGCCTTTCAGTGTCGTACTGCCCTTCCAGTACCTCGGCCACCTTCTGTTCGACCTCGTCGGGGGAAATATCGGTCAAAAAGCCCAGCCGCCCACGGTTGATGCCGAGTACCGGCGTCGCGCTATGACACAGGGCCCGAGCCGCGCCCAGCAGGCTGCCGTCGCCGCCCACCACGATCACCAGATCGCACAACGTGCCCAGCTCCCGGCGCCGGGCTTCCCTGTGGCCATGGCCGGAAAGCAGTGCGGCGGTACGATCCTCGATCACGATCTCGAGACCATGACGCTCGAGAAAGATCACCAGGCGCTTGAGCGTCTCGACCACCTTGTCGCTGCCCAGACGGCCAATCAGACCGATGGTGTTGAACGATTCCATACAACGTGACTCTCGCGGCGTGACGGTCGGCCATTATGCTGGCTGCGCTTGCTTTGCCGCAAACGGACCGCCGCGACGCTCAAAGTTTCCGTCAAAAAAATCAATCGTTTCCACGCTAACGTCCGAAAATATCCTACACTTTAGTCTGCCTGGTGTGTGGATTCCGCGCACACGTAACCACACCGCCGCCTGGCGACCCATCGCTACCACGTCGAAAGTGGATTCCGCGCACACGTAACCACACCCGACTGTTTCGACACTATCAATTGGCCTGATGCAACATCAGAACGATGCAGAAACAGCCGCCAGGTGCACCAATCGATCTCATCAGGAGACAACGACCTCATGTCCCAATCTCGATCATTCAGGGCGGGCATCATAGTGCTGCTGGTGGCCTCGCTTGCCGGGCTCGCCGTATCGCTTTATGCCTATTTCACTCCGCTGACCGGCGTCGATGGTACGCTTGGCGCCCTCGTCGTCATCCTCACGTCGATTGCGCTGGTCATCATGACGCTGGTGTTGGCTCCGCTTTCCTGCCGCAGCGGACGCGTGGCGCTGCGAGTGTTGATCCTGCTGGATCTCGTCGGCACCGGTTTCGCCGGGCTATTGCTGCATCAGTGGTGGCTGACGGCCGCCATGGTGGTTGGCCTGATCGGCCTGCTGCTGGACATGGCCAGTCCAGCTGCTTCCAAGTCACCAGCCCATTCATGAGGAGCCGATTCATGCCAACTTCCTTGCCCCAAATGCCCGTGCCTGCACTGAAACTCACCGCACAGCGGTTGGGGACCGCCACGGCACTGGCGCTACTGCTCGCCCCGGTCCCGCTGTTCGCCCAGGATCAGCCAGCCGACGCCAGCCAGACATCGGGCCAGAGCGACGCTCAGTCGTCGTCCGACTCCCTGAGCTCTGATTCCCAAAGTCCTGACTCCCAGAGTTCTGACTCCCAGAGTTCTGACTCCCAGAGTTCTGGGTCACAGAACGTCAGCGTCGCGGGCTCGAGCGACCAGGAGAATGCCAACCGGCCGCCGATTCCGCTGGTGCCGGAGAAGCCGACCTGGGACAGCTTCCACGGTCAGCTCAACGCTCAGAAGTACAGCCCGCTCGACCAGATCACGGCGGATAACGTCGGCGAACTGGAGAAAGTCTGGGAGTACCACACCGGCGATATCTCCGACGGCTCCGGCGACATCCCGGCGACGGTATGGTCGGCGACCCCGGTCTTCGCCAACGACACGATCTACATCGGTACGCCCTTCTATCGTCTGATTGCGCTGGACCCGGGCACCGGCGAAGAGAAGTGGAGCTTCGACACGAAATCCTCGCGCGAGGCGTTGACCCAGCCGGTGCTGAAGAACCGCGGCGTCTCCTACTGGGAAGCCGAAAATCCGGTCGCCGGCGAACCGTGCCAGAAGATCGTCTACATGGGCACCATGGACGCGCAGCTGTTCGCGCTGGATGCCGATACCGGCGAACTCTGCAAGGGCTTCGCCGACAACGGCGTGCTCAACGTCAACCAGTGGAACGACACCCACGCCGAGTGGCCGCTTTCCGTGCTCCAGCCACCGACCGTGGTCGGCGACCATCTGATGCTCGGCTGGGCCGGCATGGACTGGGCCTACGAACAGGCGCCGCCGGGAACGATCTTCTCGCTCGACGCCCAGACCGGCGATCTCGAATGGACGTTCCAGGCGCTTTCCGACGAGATGCGCGAGAAGAGCGGTACCGCCAACGTCTGGACGCACATGTCCGCCGACCGCGAGAACGGCCTGCTCTACCTGCCGGTCTCCTCGCCGTCACCGAACTACTGGGGCGGCAACCGCACCGAAGAGGCGCCGCTGGCAACCTCGACCACTGCGCTCGATATCGAGACCGGTGAAGTCGTGTGGTCCCGCCAGTGGGTTCACCACGATATCTGGGACTACGACATCAACTCCGCCCCGACGCTGATGGACATCACTGTCGACGGCGAGCAGATCCCGGCGCTGGTTCAGGCGACCAAGCAGGGCTTCCTGTTCGTGGTCAACCGTCTGACCGGCGAAGATGTCTGGCCGATCGAGGAGCGTCCGGTACCGCAGGGCGACGGCACCGTCGAGGGTGAAGTCTATGCACCGACGCAGCCCTTCCCGACCAAACCGGCGCCATTGCTGGATCAGTCCGAGAAACCCAAGATCTGGGGCCTCGCCGATGCCGTGGGCGGCGGCCAGTGCTCGCGCCTGTGGGACGATCTCTGGTACGAAGGCATGTACACGCCGCCGACCACCAAAGGCGAAGGTGCGCTGACCTACCCGGACAGCTCGGGCGGCGTGCAGTGGGGTGGCGTGGCGTTCGATCCCGAAAGCCAGACCGCCATCGTCAACACCTCGCATATCGTGCAGTACGTCAAGCTGTACAACCGTGAAGACTACGAAGAGGCCGATAGCGGCTCCGGCAACGAAAGTGGTTTCGCCCCCCAGAAAGGTGCGCCCTATGGCATGCGCCTGAAAGTGGCGATGAACTGGCTCGGCATGCCGTGCTGGGAACCGCCTTTCGGTGAACTGGTGGCGATCGACATGCATACCGGTGACGTGAAATGGCGTAAGCCGGTCGGCGCCTCTCAGCAGTACGGCTTCTTCATGCCCGAGAGGTGGGGCTCGCCGACCATCGGTGGTCCGGCCGTGACCGCGGGTGGTGTCGTGTTCATCGGCGCATCGATGGATGCCAAGCTGCGTGCCTACTCGCTCGAGACCGGTGAAGAGCTGTGGGAAGACCAGGCCCAGGCGCCTGCCGTCGCCAATCCCTCGGTCTACGAGTACAAAGGCCGCCAGTACGTCGCTTTCGTGGCCGGCGGCAACACGATCCTCAAGGATCAGGTCGGCGATCAGGTCGTGGTGTACGCACTGCCGGAAGAGTGATCGCCTAGCCCGATAACCGACGGGCAGCTGCGATCATGATCGCATTGACGGGGTGGGCCTTGGCTCACCCCGTTTTTCGTTGCGAATGGCTGATCCCGTTCCAGTCATCCAAAAAACAGAACACCTCACGCCTTTCATTCGATCACGCTCTCTCTGGATACTCGGTGGATGACCTCACCACCAACAACAAAGAGGTAAAGATCGATGCCCCTCTCCCAACTGCTCAACTGGCGGCTGCACCTGCTGGTCGTCGTGCTGTCACTGCTCAGCGAATGGGTCGGCATTCTCAAGATTCCGCTCGGGCCCGGCACGCTGCTCCTGCTGCCGCTGTTCTACGCCTTCGTTCTCGGCGTACTGCTCAATCCGCACCTGTTCTCCGGGACGAAGCGATTTCTCCCCGAGAGCCTCAGCCAGGCAGCGACCCCGCTGATCCTGATCTCGATCATGCCGTTCATCGCGCGCTTCGGCTCGACCATTGGCCCCGCCATCGATCAGATCATCAGCGCCGGCCCTGCCCTGATCCTGCAGGAGCTGGGCAACCTCGGCACCATGCTGGTCGCGTTGCCGGTAGCGGTATTGGTGCTCAAGATGGGGCGGGAGGCGATCGGTGCCACCTATTCGATCGCCCGCGAACCCAACATCGCGATCATCTCCGACAAGTACGGCCTCAAGGGGCCGGAGGGGATCGGCGTCATGGGCGTGTATGTCGTCGGTACCATGTTCGGCACGCTATGGTTCGCGCTGATGGCCGGCTATCTGGCCTCGCTGGACTGGTTCGATCCGCGGGCACTGGCGATGGCCTGCGGCGTGGGCAGCGGCAGCATGGTCGCGGCGTGTTCCGGCGCGCTGGCCGGGGCAGCGCCCGATCTCGCGGATGACCTGCTCGCCTTCGCCGGTGCCAGCAACCTGCTGACCTACGCTACCGGGCTCTATGTCTCGCTGTTCATCGCGCTGCCCATGGCTGAATGGCTGTATCGTCGCCTGGGTGGGCGCAGTCGTGCGACGAGTTCGGTCGGCGCCATGGCCGCCAATGGCAATGATGCCGATTTCCCCAGTGAAGAACGCCCCGAGGCCCATCTCGGCAAGACCGCCGCGGTACTGGCCATGGCCTGCGTGGTCGGCTGGATCGCCAACACCATCAACGGCGCCTCGCTGATCGACGCCCTGCCGGGCATGATCATTCTCTACGTCATGACCCTGATCGGCCTGGTGATCACGCGGGCGGCCCCGTTCTATCTGCCCGGCGTCGCCTGGGTATCGCTGGTCAGTATCGTCATGACGTTGCCGTTCTTCCCCGGCAGCGGATGGATCGTCGACCAGCTCGCCGCGGTCAACTTTCTCGCCATCGTCACGCCGGTGCTCGCCTACGCCGGTCTGGCGCTCAGCCGTCGCGAATTCACGATGTTCCGCCAGACCGGCTGGAAGCTGATCATCATTTCGTTGCTGGTATTCACCGGCACCTATGTCGGTTCGGCGGTCGTGGCCCAGGTACTGCTATAAATCAAGCGCTGCTGTAAATCAGGTGCTGCTGTAAACCAGACACTGCTGTAAACGTCCTTTCATCGGCGCGCTCGGCCTATTCCACCTCTGCAAGCCCAACCTATGCAGAGCGCGCCACTCGATGATCCGAGTAGATCATGAGCCATTGCCGGAGGAGATCATGAATCAACCCGCTGTCTATCCCGATCCTGAAACATTGACCGAATGGCGCCGCGATTTCCATCGTCATCCGGAGATCGCCTTCGAGGAGACCCGCACCAGCCAACGTATCGTCAAGATTCTGCGCGAACACGGCCTTGATCCGGTCACCGGCCTGGGCGGCGGCACCGGCGTCGTTGTCACCATCGAGGGGAACCGAGGCCCGGGCCGTGCCATCGGGCTGCGTGCCGATATCGATGCCCTGCCGATCGAGGAACTCAACGATATCGACTACCGCTCGTCGATACCGGGTCGCATGCATGCGTGCGGCCACGACGGCCACACCACGATGCTGCTGGGCGCTGCCTGCGCACTGGCGAAAGCTCCGGACTTCGCCGGCCGGGTTCACTGTATCTTCCAGCCCGCCGAAGAGAGCGAAGGCGGCGGCCGCGTGATGGTCGAGGAAGGCCTGTTCGAGCGCTTCCCGATGGATGCGGTCTACGGCCTGCACAACTGGCCAGGGCTCGCCGTCGGCGAGGCGGCGGTGCACGACGGCCCGGTCATGGCCGCCTTCGACGTCTTCACCCTGCGCCTGACGGGGCAAGGCTGTCACGCGGCCATGCCGCATCTGGGTACGGACGTGGTGCTCGCCGCCTGCCAGCTGGCAAACCAGTTGCAGGGGCTGATCAGCCGGGAGACGCCGCCGCACCAGTCCGCCGTGCTCAGCATTACCCAGTTCCATGCCGGCGATGCCTACAACGTCATCCCCGAGACGGTCGAGCTGCGCGGCACCGTGCGCTGCTTCGATGCGGCACTCAAGGCCAAGCTGAAGCAGCGCTTTCGCGACGCCGTTGATGCCACCGCGCAGTTTCATGGTCTCAAGGCCGAATTTGATTATCAGGCACGCTATCCGGCGACGATCAATACTCCCCAGCATGCCGCGCGCTGTGCCGAAGTGCTCGAGACGCTCACGGGTATCGGCAAGGTCCACCGTGACATGGCGCCCAGCATGGGATCGGAGGATTTCGCCTTCATGCTGGAGCAGTGCCCGGGGGCCTACATCTGGCTCGGCAACGGCGACAGCGCAGCACTGCACAACCCGGCCTATGACTTCAACGACGCCATCGCCCCGTTCGGCGTTGCCTACTGGCAGGCGCTAGTGCAGAAACTGCTGAACGAGTGACGACGGCGTCGGTTTCGGTTTCGGTTTCGGTTTCGCCATACCGAAGCAATTCATTCCAGAGCGATTCATTCCAAGAACAATCCAGGAGAGCTTCATGAAAATCACCGTCATTGGCCTTGGCCAGATGGGCGGCAACATGGCGCTGACGCTTCACGGCGCCGGCTTCGACGTCACCGGCAGCGATGTGTTCGAAGCGGCGCGCCAGCGCCTCGCCGAGCAGGGTCTTGCCACCGTGAACCCTGAATCCCTGCCGGCCAGCGATGTGTACCTTCTGTCACTGCCCACCTCTGAACATGTGCGTGAAGTCATCGAAAGGTCACCCGGGCTGCTCGAACTGGCCCCCAAGGGCAGCGTCATCGTCGACTCCTCCACCAGCGATCCGGTGGTCAGCCGCGAACTCGCCGCCAAGGTGATCGATGCCGGTCTCGAATGGCTGGATGCGCCGGTTAGTGGCGGCCCCAGGGGGGCCGCGAACGGCCAGCTCGGCATGCTGCTCGGCGGCGACATGGCAACAATCGAGCGCCTCATGCCGATGCTGGAAGCGATGTCCGCCAAGCGCACTCATGTGGGCGGGCCGGGTAGCGGTCACGTCGTCAAGCTGGCCAACAACTATCTCTGCGCCACCAACCTGATCGCCACCGCCGAAGCGGTGACCCTTGCCGCCAGGGCCGGCGTCGACCCGGCGGCCTGTCTGGCCGGTCTCAACAGCGGCTCGGGCCGCAGTGCCGTCAGCGAAGTCAATTTCCCTGAGTGGATTCTCTCCGGGCGCTTCGATTCCGGCTTCACCAGCGGCCTGATGCGCAAGGACCTGCGCCTGGCGCGCGATGCCGCCAGTGGCCTTGAGCTCGATCTTGAACTGCTGCAGCGTGTCGTCGAAGGTTGGCATGCTGATTCGACGCGACCTGCTGACGGCGATGATTTCAACCACATCACCTCACCGATCCTGGCCCAGGCCGGCATCGATTTCGTCCAATCCTCTGCCAGCGACGAGGAGATCTCCGCATGAATGCACTGGATATCCAGGCACGGCAGACGTTGAGCGATCTCCTGACCCAATTCGGCTTGTCGCCGGAAGCCGGAGGGCTGCCCTGCTCCAACTGGATCGATGGCGATCTGGTCGCCGGCCGGGGCGAGGCCATCGCGCTGACGAATCCGGCTACCGGCGGCGAACTGATCACCTACCGCGATGCCGGCGCCGACCTGCTGGACCAGGCTGTCGAAGCCGCCTCGCGCGCTCAGGTCGAATGGATGGCGCTGACTGCCAGCGAACGCGGCCGCCGCATGAACGCTGCCATTCGTCGCCTGGAGGGCCATGAAGAGGCGCTCGCCCAGCTCGAGAGCGTGGTCGCCGGCAAGCCGATCCGCGACTGCCGCGGCGAGGTCGGCAAGGTTCGCGAAATGTTCGAGTACTACGCCGGCTGGTGCGACAAGCAGCACGGCGAGGTCATCCCGGTGCCCACCTCGCACCTCAACTACGTGCGCCACGTGCCGTTCGGCGTGGTCGGTCAGATCACGCCGTGGAACGCGCCCATGTTCACCTGTGCCTGGCAGCTGGCACCGGCGATCGCCGCGGGCAACGGCGTGGTACTCAAGCCATCGGAGCTGACGCCGTTCTCCTCGGTCGTCATCGCCCGCCTGCTCGAATCCGGCGGCCTGCCGCAAGGCCTGATCAACATCGTCAACGGCCTCGGCCCGACCACCGGTGCGGCACTAACCGGCCACGACGGTATCAGCAAGCTAGTGTTCGTCGGCTCTCCCGACAGCGGCCGCCTGATCGCCGAAGCTGGCGCCCGTCGGCTGGTCCCCAGCGTGCTCGAGCTCGGAGGCAAATCGGCCAATATCATCTTCGACGATGCCCGGCTCGACGATGCCGTGGCGGGTGCGCAGGCGGCAGTTTTCGCCGCAGCCGGGCAGAGCTGCGTGGCCGGGTCGCGGCTGCTGATCCAGCGGAATGTTTTCGACGCCGTGGTCGAACGCGTCGGCCGCGCCGCCAGCCAGATCACCGTCGGCCTGCCGGCAGACGAAGCCACCCGCATGGGCCCACTGCAGAATGTGCGCCAGTTCGAGCACGTCACCGGCATGATCGAGCGCGCCAGGGCCGCTGGCGCTCGCGTTGTCACCGGCGGTACGCGCCCCTTGGGCTTGCCGGAAGGCGCCGACGGCTACTATCTCGCGCCGACGGTCATCGCCGATGTCGATGCCTCGATGGAGATCGCCTGCGAGGAAGTCTTCGGCCCGGTCGTGGTCGCCATGCCGTTCGATGACGAAGCCGACGCCATTCGTCTCGCCAATGGCACCCGCTTCGGACTCGCCGGCGCGGTATGGACGCAGGACCCGGCCAAGGCGCATCGTGTCGCCGGCCAACTGCGCGCCGGCACCGTCTGGATCAACAGCTACAAGGCGATCAACGTGATGTCGCCCTTCGGTGGCTTCCGCGATAGCGGCTTTGGCCGCTCCAGCGGCCTCGACGGTCTGCGTGAGTACACCGTACCGCAGAGCGTCTGGGTCGAGACCGGCGTCGAAGCCAGCGTCGCCATGGGCTACGGCAGCGGCCACGAATAATCGGTTCCGGGCGGCCTCGGTCGCCCGCCTGCCCCGAATTCGTTGGAACGAGGCAGGCATCCTGCTCGATTCGCACCCATTGAGGTGGCGCGGGTAGCGATTCCCCGGCAGCATACAGGGTGAACCCGACCGCCAAGGCAGGAACTCCCGTGCAGCCATCCGATCTGTGCTATCTCAATAACGCCTCCGTCGGTCTGCAAAGCCCGGCGGTTTCGGCACGTCTAGGAGAGTGGCTGGAAGCGGAGATGGCGGCCTACCCGCGCCAGCGTCTCGAAAGTGCGATCTGGGACCTGCCGACAACGAGAACCCGGGCCGCCACCCTGATCGGCGCTCCCGAACCTCAGGTCGCTTTCGGCACGAGCACGTCCCAGCTCATGGCCCAGGTGGTCGGTAATCTGAATCTCGCCGGCCGGCGTCTACTGATCGCACCCGGCGAGTGGGCCTCTAATATCGTCTTGCTGCGACGCCTTAGCGACGAGTCGCCACGCAACATCGAGCTGCTGGCGACCGATGCCGACGGTCAGTTCGATCCCGTGGCGATCGCGGGTCAGATCGGCGAGGACGTGGCGGCGATTCTGACGCCGCTGGTGACCAGTATCGAAGGCCGTCGCTACGATGTCGAAGCGTTGGGGAATCTGCCTCGACCATCACACTGCCCGCTGATCGTGGATGCTGCCCAGGGCTTGGGTCAGACTGAAGTCGATGTGCGCCGGCTCGGCTGCGACGTACTGGTCGCCACCACTCGCAAGTGGCTCCGTGGCCCCCGCGGCATGGCGCTGCTCTACGTCAGCCAGCCGGCAGTGGCCATGATGCATCCCAACCCGGCGCCGGAACTGGCGGGATTGCGGCTGGACCGGGAAACCCAGCGTTTTCTCGACCTCCCCCAGGCGCGGCGCTTCGATGCCTCGGACGTCTCGATCATGAATCAGGTCGCGCTGACAGCGGCGATCAACGAACTGCAGCAGATCACGCTGGAGGCGTTGCGCGAACATCTGACGACGCTGACCGAGCGGGTCTACGAGCTGGCCCGCGAACGAGGGTTTCGGCCGCTGCTGCAACGGCCGGAAAGCGGCATCGCCACGATCCACCTGCCGGACGCTGCACCGTTACAGATTCACCAGAAGCTCGATGCGGCCGGCATCGTTGCCAAGGTATGCGATACCGCCGCCGAACCCTTGAACGTCAGGTTGCCGACCGCCGGCGCCCTGGTGCGGATCTCGCCGCATTGGCACAACACGAAGGAAGACATCGACCGCGCCATGGCGGCGCTGAGGTGAGAAAACCGAAGGCTTATCCCGTACCCTGCCTTCAGGAATTCCGATATTGGGCAATACTGCAGACAACCACACCACGGATGAAAGGCTCATGAGCTTCGGCATCGATCACCCCTTACTGGCGGTCAATCATCTCGATCACGCCGCCCAGGCGGCGAGAGATCTCGGCTTCAACGTCAATTCGCGCCACCGGCACCCCTGGGGCACAGACAACCATCTGCTGTTCTTCAGCAACAACTTCATCGAGCTGATCGGCATCGGTCGCCCGGAATGCCTGGACTATCAGGACGACAACGGTTTCCAGTTTGGTCGTCTGATCGAGGCGCGCCTGATCACGGTGGGTGACGGCATCGCCATGGTGGCGCTCGACAGCGACAGCATCCAGCGCGATCACGCTCTGGTGGCGGCACGGGGATTTTCCGAGGCGTGCCCGATCATCTTCCGCCGCATGGCGCATCTGCCCGGCGGCCGCAACGAGGAAGTGAGCGTGGCGCTGGACATGCTGCACGATCCGGAACGTCCCTTTCTGACCCAGTTCCTCTGCCAGCAACTGCGCCCCGAGCTGTTTCGTGTCGATCCGACGCAGGAAGCTCATGCCAATACCGCAACCTCGATCGCCGATGTCTGGTACGTCAGCGACGACCCGGCTTACGACATCGAGCACTTCCGGCGCATTCACGGCGACAGCTCGGTCCGCGGCAGCGACACCGCCTGGACCATCCATACCCACAAGGGCGATTGTCACCTGCTCGATCGCCAGACACTGGCGGCGACCTTCCCGACCCTCGGCGATATCGAACCGGAACCGCCGCGCGCCGTGGCGCTTACGCTTACCTGCCGAGACCTGGATGCGGCGATCGCCTGCTGGGACAGCCAGGGCATCGACTACCACCGTCACAGCGAGACCCAGGCCGACATCGCGTCCGGCGTACTGGGGACGCTACTCCGCTTCGAGCAACGTTAGATACGACCCGAACGACGCCGACACCGGGCAGTCAAGGATCGCCGGGCGAGCGGAATGCCTGCATCCAGGCGCTCAGATGACGCAGCAGCTTGAGACTGGCCTCAGGCTGACGCCGACCCACCCGAGTGATCATGTGCGCCTGGGAGTTCTGGAAAAGCATCGAGGCAACGGGAACGGCGACGACACTCCCTTCGGCCAGTTCACGAGCGACGGCAAAGCGCGGCAGTAGCGTGATCCCCATTCCCGCCACCACGGCGCGGCGCAGCACCGCCATCGAGTTGGTTTCCACGGCGACTTGCGGACGCAGCCCCGCTTGCACGAAGGCCTGATCCACCAGCCGACGAACACCATGCCCGGTGTTCCACAGCGCCATGGGCATCTCGCCGAGCCGTTGCAGCGAGACCGGATGCGCCTCCCGCGCCAGGGGGTGATCGACGGGGCAGATCGCCAGCAGCGGCTGCCCGCTGGAGGCCCAGAAGCGGATCTGCGGATGCACTCGCTCATGGAACATCAGCCCGATATGCGCCCGATCCTCGACCACGGACTCGATGATCTCGTCGGTGCCGGCCTGCTCGATGTCGAGACGTATCCCGCGGTAGCGCTCGGCGAAGGCTCTTAGCGGCGCATCGATCAGGTCGTCGATAAAGCCCTCGCCCACGACCAGCGAGATCGTACCGGTTTCCAGGCGCTGATAGGCCTCCAGCCGCGTGATGAAATCGTCGTCCAGCTCCCCTCGCCTGCGGCAATAATCCAGTGCCATTTCACCGACGGGCGTGGGCCTGATCCCTCGCGGCGTGCGCTCGAGCAATGGCGCCCCGAAGGCCGATTCCAGCAGCGCAATCTGTCGGCTGACTGCCGAGGGGGCGATATCGAGCCTTGCCGCCGCCTTGCGCAACGAGCCGGATTCGACCGTGACGCGAAAGTAGACCAGGCGCTGGTGCGGAATATCCATGGATGATGACCGGGAGCGGGAACTGTTGCCTCGATTAGTCCACTAACTCGCATGGACGTCAACGGACCCGACTCGCCATTTGCCGGCTCGACTTTTGCCACCGGATGCTGGCAATGTTGCTCGGTCATGTCCGAAAACGCGCGGCGACGTCGTTCGTTCGGTTCGTTCATACGGCTCCCTCGCCGCCGGGCGCCGGTTTTCCCAATCAGGAGTCGACTCATGTTCATCGCCATGAACCGCTTTCGCGTCAATCCGGAACGCACCGAGGAGTTCGAGACGCTGTGGCTGGAGCGCGAAACGCATCTTCAGGGGCTGCCCGGGTTCGTCGAATTCCACATGTTGCGCGGTCCGGCGGAGGAAGATCACGTTCTCTACGCCTCCCATACCCTCTGGCGCACCCGCCAGCATTTCGAGGCGTGGACGCACTCGGAGGCCTTCCGTGCCGCCCACGCCAACGCCGGCCAGAGCCGCCGCGAGGGTCTCTATCTCGGGCCGCCCAAGTTCGAAGGCTTCGAGGTCATCCAGACGATCGGCAGCGATGATCAGGCCATCTGATCGATATCGGCGCCTGACGGGAGCTCTCTTGCTGACGGGTCTGCTATTGCAAGGCGCGTCGGCACTGGCCGAACCGCCACTGACGAAAGCCGAGATCGCCCGCCAGAAAGCCGAGCAGCTCGAACAGCGCGTCGTCGAGACGGACAAGATCGAACCGGCCCCGGACGCGGCACGACTGACACCAGCGGGCACGGAGGCGGTCGACCCTCGCGGCCTGGCACCGCTCGACGACGCCATTACCTGCCTGGCGAGATCGATCTACTGGGAAGCCAAGGGCACCGATCAGCGCGAGATGCAGGCGGTAGCCAACGTGATCATGAACCGGCTGGGAAATCCGGAATTTCCATCGAGCCTGTGCGACATCGTCCAGCAAGGCTCGGAGACCGGGCAGTGCCAGTTCTCGTGGTGGTGCGATGGCCGCCCCGACGAAGCCACCGAGCCCGAGCAATACGCGGCGGCAAGAGACGTGGCGCGCCGTGCGCTCAACGGTACCCTTCCCGACATCACCCACGGCGCGCTGTTCTTCCATCACCGCAGCATCTCACCGGGCTGGATGGCTACCCTGGAGCGGACGGCGCGGACACGCGAATTCAACTTCTACCGCGAGCCCGAATGATGGAATGCCGTCGATGACGAGACCGCGGAGTACCGAAGGCGTACAGCGTCATGCCGGCCAATGCACGACCCCACGGAGCCTCCCTCTTGCTCGATGCCTTCGTCCCTCTCGATGACGCGCTGCGGGAAGATCTGGCATCGCTTCGTCAGCCTTGGGTCCGCGATATCGCCTGGCTGCTGCATGCGCCAGACATGGCGACGCTGGACTATGTCGGCCGGCCCACCTTGGCCGAGCTCGGGTTGGAGGAACCGCGACGAAGGCGCACCTGGCTGCGTCAGCAAGAGGATCAAGGGGAGCGCTTCCAGCAAAGGCGCCTGGCACGCCGATCACAGCGTCTGGGTATCTATCACGAAACGCTATGGCAATGGATTCTGGATCACGCACCGCGCACCCGGCTTCTGGCCCATAACGTGGCGCTGCGCGAGAATAGGCAGACCCTTGGCGAGCTCGACCTGCTCTACGCTTCCGGGTGGGCCGAGGGCTCGGTGACGGAAGCGAATCGAGGTTGCCACGATCCACAGACCTTCCATGCCGAGCTGGCGATCAAGTTTTTTCTCGGCCTGCCCCAAGGTCCGGGCGACGACCGAAATGCCGCGCGCTGGATCGGCATCGGCAGCTTCGACTCACTGGCCATCAAATGCCATCGCCTGGCGTCTCATCAGCTCCCCGGGGGCCGATCCCCGGCAGCCGATCGCGAGCGCCAGGCCCTGGACGCCACCGGCACGCTGCAACAGCGCATCATCATGCCGGGATGTCTCTACCACCCGTGGAATCAGCACCTGCCTTTGCCAAGGCTTGCCAATGCCGGGGCCGAACAGGGCCTGTGGTGTCACTGGCAAGCCTGGCCTTCACTGATCCGGTTGCTACCGGAAGGGACTCGCGGCCATCGGCTGGCCAAGCCTCACTGGCTTGCGCCGCCCGCGACCGAACCGATGCCGCTGGCGATGCTGGACCATGAACTGGCCCACTCTTTCAGCGCTCCCGGCAGGCCCGCGCATCTGCTGCTGATCCTTCCGGATGATCGGCGATGCCGGCTCTTCGTGGTCAGGGACGACTGGCCGCTGGCGTTGCCGCTACCACCCCGGAGCGCTTCGCCCAGCGCACATTGAGCCACA
This sequence comes from Salinicola sp. 4072, assembly GCF_036663415.1. NCBI lineage: Bacteria > Pseudomonadati > Pseudomonadota > Gammaproteobacteria > Oceanospirillales > Halomonadaceae > Salinicola > Salinicola sp. 4072. Next base: position 60,843 of record NZ_JAXOVV010000012.1, read on the forward strand.
GCGAACCGGCCAGGATCACGGCACCGATCCCCAGGCGTGCCAGGTCGGCGTCCCGGTTCCAGATCATCAGGTTGACGACCAATCCGGCGGGAATCAGGGCGTTGTTCATGATCGCCAGCGTGCCGGCATCGACGCGGCAGGCCCCCTTGTTCCAGAGGAAATAACCTAGCCCCGAGGCGACGAGACCCAGCCACCCCAGAACGCCCCACTGCAGCGGCGTCGTGGGCAACTTCGCCGAGTCGCCCAGCAGCCAGAATGCCGGTATGGCAACGCAGAGCGCGCCCAGATAGAACCAGCCGAACAGGTGGCGATGCGCCACGCCATCGGGCAGGCTGCGTGCCAGGTGCCGATACGCGACCTGCCCCAGCGCAAAGCTCAGGTTGGCGCCCTGCACGACCAGGAACCCCAGCCAGTAATCGTTCGTGACGCCGTCATACCGGATGACGGCCGCGCCCACCACGGCCAACGCTGCCACCACCAGGTAGCGTGGCGAAAAGCGCCGCGCCAGCAGGTCATCGACAAGCGTGATATAAAGCGGCGTGAAAATGGTAAACAGCAGCACTTCCGGCACGGTAAGCAAGAGGAAGGACTGGTAGAAGAAAAGGTACATCACGCCAAGCTGGAGACTGCCGATGGCCATCAAGCCGAGGCGGGAAGACCAGCGCAGGGCAGCGGGACGCAGAAACGGCAGGAAAATCGCGGTCGCGAGCAAAATTCGCGCCATGACGGCGAAGTAGCTGTCGACCTGGCCGGAGAGATAGACACCGATCAGACTGAACGAAAAAGCCCACAACGCCGTGACACCGACGAGATACGACATGAATGGTCAACCTTATGAAAACGACAAGTTGACAGCCATTATACGGCTAGAGTCGCTGTTGCCCAACCTCTCGCGCTTCGTGTTCAGCGCGCAATCGGGCCAGGCCTCGGCGGTAGGCTGGAATGGCCGTGGCGAAGGCAGGATCGATGTGACTCGGGAGAACCACAGCGTGCGCTTCTTCGAATCGGGCACCTTCACCCTGGATGGCCAGACCCGCAGCGTACCCATGCGCAACGTCTACCGCTGGGATATCCACCCGGATCGAATTGCGCTTTCCCACGAGCGCCGTGGTGCTGCCGATGCCGTCTCGCTCTTCGACCTGGTCGTCGAAAACGATGACACCCTGGTCAGCGCAGAGGTACATCAGTGTGCTGCCGATGCCTATAGCGCCAGACTGACGTTAATGGAGGACGGGATCGATCTCGCGTGGCGCATCGTCGGGCCGCGCAAGGACGAACAAATTCTCTACCACTATCGAACCCGCTGAAACGACATCGGCTTCCCGAAGGAAGCCGATGAACGAGTCGCTGCGCAGCCTCAGCGCGTCGCAATGATCCAGATCGCGTGGATGATGCCCGGTATGTACCCCAGCAACGTCAACACGACGTTGATCCAGAATTGCAGCCCCAGCCCCACCTGCAGGAATACCCCTACCGGCGGCAGAATGATGGCGAAGATGATGCGAATGATGTCCATATGGCCTCCTTTGCTCGAAACGACATCGTTTGTGCTCGACAATCCGTTGCAGTACTTCGATAAATCCAGTACTTCGATAAATCCAGTACTTCGATAAATCCAGTACTTCGAGAAACCGAAACCTTTGGATTCTCAAAGTAGACGAGATGACGACATCCCGTTGAAAAATCTTGATTCACCCGGTCACAGCATAGCGTTCTTTCGCCTCCAACGCTGCCGACCTGGGCGCTCTTCTCACTCGTGATCGTCTTCCGGGGCCTCGCGAGACGAGCGACGCGAGCTGACCTTGGCGCTGATCGAGCGGGACTCGGAAGCCAGCGCCTCATGATGGCGCTCCCAGTCCTCCCAGTCATGAGGCGTGCCGCTGCGAGGGCCATGCTCCATGGCCTCTCTGGCTCGGGCCCAGGCCTTCTCCTCGAGCGACTGCGGCTTTTCCTCTTCCTTGTCGAGCGCGATTCCCTTTTTGGCAAGATAATCTTGAGCATTCATGGTCAGATCCTCCTGGCCGCCACGTCGGATCCACGCACAACGCGTGAATCCATAATGACGAGAGATGGCGACGACCTCGCCCTACTTCAAGCCGACAACGACATCCCCTAGTGACAACGGCGCCAACAGCGCCATAAGGAATGGATTCCTCCCGTCAGATCGGGTTTATGAACTATAGTGAAGGTGCGTGACACTGTAGGTGGTTGCCGTGTCCACCTCCTATCGTGTTCGGTATCGTCATCTTCGACGCTGTCGTTCTCTATATCACCGTAGTTCTCTTAATCACGTAGATCTCTAGCAAAAGGACCTTGTCATGAGAAAGAATCTGATCACTGCCTCCTTGACTGCCATGCTACTGATGGGCGCAGCAGGCCACGCGCTCGCGCAGAGCGAGGCGATGGAGGAAGCCTACGAAGCCAATGAAGAACCTTTGACCGAAGGTAGCGGTGTCACCGAATCCAGCGGCGAGCAGTCGGATGCGGCGTCGGGCCATAGCCAGGCCACGGAAGAGTCTCTGAACGCCGTCGAGTCCGAGACGGACGAAACGACCGACGTTCCCGATTCCGACCAGCTCGATGATATCAACGCCGAAGGTCAAAGCGACGCGGCCGGTGACGCCATCGAGAGCCAGTGACCCTGCGGGGCGAGCCAAAGGGGCCTCGGCCCCTTTTCGATGTCAACGGTGTCGCATCAGCAGGATAGCTGCCAAGATTGACGCCATCATCAAGACAGAACGCGGTCAAGACAGGGAGATTCCGTGAACTCATTCGTCGTGCGTCATTCCGACATCAACGAAACGCAACAAGCTCCTGAATGGCTGGTCGTCGACAGCCGCTATGACGAAAGCGGCGATGACCGCTGGATCCATTCCCGCCATGCGTTTTCGGAGGAGGCCGAGATGGAGGCCGAACGCCTCAACGGTAATGACACGTCACCCATCGGGAGCGTCGATTGAGCCAGGCTCCCGCAGATGGGATCCTGCAACAACGCACCGGTGTTTCGACCACTCCGAATCAGGAGGATGACATGAAGAAGATGATCGGCGCGGCCATCGCCAGCTGGCTAAGAAAGCCGGAGAACCGGGAAAAAGCCAAACGCACGGCCAAACAAGCCTATGACAAGTACCAACAGCGTAAAAACGGTCCGAAACCCGGCTCGGATCGTAATCCCCGCTAAAGCTCCTCGCAGGATCGTGGCGGCTGTGGCGTCTCGCGAACAACCGCCACCCTGCCTTAGGCCACCGCCTCACCGCTCAATTTCATGACACGCTCTCTAATCGATGCTATCTAGCCTCTCTTCGACTCTGTTTCCAGGAGTCAGTGACCTCAGCAGCGCCGTATGAGTTCTTCCAAATAAGCCAAATAACAAGGCCAAGCTCCTTGATTGGGCCTCGAGAAGCCGTCCATCGAAGACAATACTGAATAAGTTTGTCTGATAGTCATATAAAGCCTAAATTTTCTTGGCCTCCTGCCGTTTATATATCAATGCGTAATAGGAGATATTGCGTATCGCAAATGGCTGACAATGAGGTCGTAATGAGGATGATGGTGAAGGATCGAGTGGAGCCTCTCATAAAAAAAAGGATAACCTCTGATAAGAAAAGTCTGGCAGCTCTCGCCGAACAACACGGGATGCCTCTAGGCACACTCAAGACGCGGGTAAAGAAATTGACCGACCAAGGCTTTGATAGAGACAAGGCCATTCGCCTGGCGCTCAAAAATCCGATAGGACCGCAAGGCCGCCCCAGGCATGAATGACAGGAAGTGACCGACAACGCCACTCCTGGAGAGTGGCGTTATTGATCTTGATCACCGCTCACGAGTCAATGTTTACTTTTTCGTCGTATCGCTGCCCGGAAGCGATCTATCGACTTTGTCTGCAACCTCTTCCTTGACGAAAGCCTCCTCTCGCTTCTGCATGTCACTGGTAAAGTCCGATCTCTTACCAACGACGGCACCGCAGGACGTACAACGAACCTCCTGATCCGGTGCATCGCCAGAGGGAACATCAAGCGTTTCGTTACCACATTTCGGGCATTTGGTAAGGGCTTCTGCCATGAGGACGTCTCCTTTTTCTGAGCTGTCCTCATCAGCGTAGCGGATCTACTGTAGATTCGCGTTGCCTCGTCTGCCATCCGGCGCCTAAGCTGGGCCAAGCGGAGCAAAAGATCACGATTGTTCTTTATAAACAATCATTTATAAGCAATAAGATAAGGTGACGGATAAACAAGGATGGAGCGGGTGAAGGGAATCGAACCCTCGTCTTAAGCTTGGGAAGCTTCTGCTCTACCATTGAGCTACACCCGCAACGGTTTTGATAGTAAATCCAACCACTTAGACTTGCAAGCTTCTCCATGCCAGTAGTGATACCCAGGATGGGCTCTCCCCATCAGACAAGAGAAAGCCCGACCGATCATCGCTGGCCGGCCGGGCTTTCGATCAGCACACGCCTAACTTGCTGAAAGTCGCGGACTGCTCTGTACCGCTTCCATGGCTCCGTCTTCCTTCACGGGTTCCTCTACCGCCATCCTTGAAAGAAAGTAAAGGCGATCTATCCAATAGATCGCTTCAATGCCGCTATCCCTGAATGCGGCTGTTACCGCTATTCTTCAATCTATCCGCTTCAGTTATGGATGACTTTACCCGGCCAATAAGCTTCGTTGCCAACCCATGAGCCCGTTAAACCCCGCTCACCCAAAATAAATTATCCTGTGTTAAATAACATATCTAATTTAGAGGTAACTTTTGTACCGACAAATCCGAATAGTCGAAAGCGCCGTCTGGGCTAAATTTTCTGGCCAGCTGGCTGACGACTGAAAAAAATGGAGGTCAGTTCCTGGTATAAAAACCCCCGACCGAAGTCGGGGGGAGCCCAAGGATCTACAACGGACCAAAATCATAGCGCCACGGCTTGGAAGTAAATAGATCTAAGATCTGATTTTCGTGTAAGAGATTGCCGACAATGCAAGTTGGTTTATGAGTATATGGATGTCGGAAATCCCCTCCTTAACCCTTTGGCCGCGATTACGACACGACATCACGCACTCGCTCCCAGGCATGTTCGAGGTGTTCGCTCAGCGCATTAACCAGCGCTGGCGCATTTCTCCCCTCGAGGGCCTTGATCATCGACTCATGCTCGGCGACCGCCGCCGCCCACTTTTCCCGCCCTTCGTGTCCGATGAACCGTACGCGCTTGAGCTTTGATTGCAGCGAGGCATGAACCTGAATCAGCGACTCGTTATGACTCAACGCCGCGATGGCAGAGTGGATACGCTGATTGGTCTTGTAGTAATCGAGCCGATTTTCCTCCCGATAGTAATCCAGCATGTCGTCGTGAAGCTTTCGCACCTCGGCGATCTCCTCGTCGCTCGCTTCGATACAGGCCAGGCGCCCCGCCAGCTCCTCGAGCGCGCGAATCAACACGAGCATGTCTTGAATGTCCTTGGCCGAAAAGCGGCGAACCGAGGCGCCACGCTGTGGTGTCAGCTCAACCAGGCCCTCGCTGGCCAGATAGCGCAGCGCTTCCCGCAGGGGGGTCCGCGATACGCCAAGACGCTCGCACAACGGGCCTTCGTAGATGCGCTTACCCGGTTCAAGCTCCCCCTCGATGATCATGTCACGAAGGTGGCTGGTAATCGCATCATGAAGCGAATGCCGGGCAATCGCGGATCGAGGCGATGACGTGGCGGACACGGTTGTCTTCTTCATGAATGTCAGACCAGTAGTTGAAATTGATGCATGGAATGTATCGATTCAGCTTGGAAGCGCTCAATGAAGGACGCCTCCGCGAAAAGTCTGAAGCCATCATACTGCGCCCTGACCAATTTCTGCCTCCATACCAACGTATAATGTATACATTTTAGATTTGAGCGCAATCTCCTCCTCAAGCGAGTGCTTCCCACGAAGTGCTGCTCCCCACGATGAGGAGACACCATGGCTCTTTCCCCCCCGCGTCACGACGTATCCGAGCTGCCGATCATCGCCCTGGCCATGGGCGACCCTGCCGGCATCAGCGCCGAGTTGACGGCAAAACTGGCAGCGGACGACGCCGTCAACCGTGCCGCGCGCCTGGTCATCATCGGTGATCGTCGAATCTTCGACGAAGGCGCTCACACATGCTGGTGTCCGTGATCGGTGCAGCCGACGATGACACGCCAGCGTCAGCGGGCGTGCCGATGCAGTTTCATGGGGGTGTCTTTCGGCTCACCTTGGTCGCTGCCCGGGTCGGTCACGAAGCCCACCCAGTTCCAACACCCCGGACTTCTGCGCAGCCGCCATCCCCTGGGCGACGCGCTCGTACACCCACCAGGCGGTCGCCGCGGATGAAGTCCTCGGGCTGCGGCTGACGCGGCGCGGAGGCTCTGCAAAATAGCGGACTCCATGCTAACTCGGACACCCATTCCACGCACATCCGGACAGTGATTCTACGGCCAACCGGACACTTTTCTGGCAGGCAGCTACGCAGGATTTCGCTACCATCGGCCTCTTTTTCAAAGCGAAGAGGTCGCCGTGGAGCGTTTATCCATGCGTAAAATCCGAGAGATGTTGCGCCTCAGTTCGACTGAGGCCTGTCCGTGCGCAAGATCGCCCGCAGCCTGGGCATTAGCCACAGCAGTGCCGGTGATTATCTCTGCCGCTTTGCCACCAGCGGTCTCACCTGGCCCTGTTCGTTGTCGAATGCCGAGTTGGAGTAGCAACTGTTCCCGCCGGCCCCTGCGGTTGCCAGTGAGCAGCGGCCCCTGCCCGATTGGGCATGGGTGCATGCCGAACTGCGCCGCCCCGGCGTAACCCTGGCGCTGCTCTGGCAGGAGTACCGCCTGAGCCAGCCGCAGGGCTTCCGGTACAGCTGGTTCTGCGAAAATTACCGAGTCTGGCAGAGCAAGCTGGACGTGGTGATGCGTCAGGAGCACCGCGTCGGCGAGAAGCTATCCGTCGACTAAGCTGGCCAGACGGTGCCGGTGATCGACCGCCATAGCGGCGAGATCCGCCAGGAGCAGATGTTCGTCGCGGTGCTTGGTGCGTCCGGCTACACCTTCGCCGAAGCCACCTGGTCGCAGCAACTGCCGGACTGGCTGGGCTCGCACACCCGTTGCTTCGCCTTCCTCGGCGGCGTGCCGGAGATCGTGGTGCCGGACAACCTGCGCAGCGCGGTGAGCAAATCATCCAATAGAACACTGCTGTAAAAATTATTTTTACAAGGTGACTTCATGTGTATTGGAGGAGACTTTTTCATAAATTCGATTCTTTAATAACACGCGATTGAAGTAGCAAGTGACCTGCTCCCCGATTTCAGTCCCAAGCTGAAGTTAGTGGAGTCCGTTTTCCGAGCGGGAGACGGCAGTGAAAAGCATTTTACGGGAGAACAGATTTTCGACTTCTCAAGCAGGCAGGGGCCGGTGTGCCGGTGAAAGAGCTTTACCGGCGGCATGGGGAAACAGCTACTTTTTCAACAGAATCGGCCGAAAACGGGCTGTCCGAAAAACCAGAGGCGAGCCTGCTCGCCTCACCTTCAGAAGCTGTCGCGCAGCTCCGTCATCAGATTGCGCAATTCGCCATAACTCACCGTGTTTGTATGAACATCGTGATTCAACCCCATGAAATCAAGGGTGGCATCTTCAAATCGTTTCTAAGCGGGCCGGTTGAGAGCAACACCTCTCCTAAGACTGGAAACGCAACTTTCACATTTGCGCCTGGCCGGGCCCAAAGCAGGCCTGTCCAGCTTCCTGTGGCGAACAAATCACCAGCTTTCAATGGCCGGTTCTGAGTCGCTGCATGCCTCGCCAACCATGGTATCGAAGCCAAGGGGTCCGTGAAGGGATGGCTTCCAATACCGGAGATCTGCAGTCTCCCATCTACCCAAACCTCGACAGCCTGCTCCGACCAGTCTGCGGGAGGGTGGATTATTTCCCCTAAAACCAACGCGCGGTTGAGTTGTTGGTCGGCCAGACGAAGCAATGGATGAGCTCGCTCACCATTTTGAAAACGCGTATCGCACAACTCAATCCCGACCTGCCATGCTTCGATCGCTTCATATACTGCCGCGCGATCGACATCGCCATCGACATCTCGTCCAAGTTGTACGATCAGTTCACCCTCGATTCCGAACCGGTTGCAATAGCCATCAGGAACCTCCCAACCTGATAGATGAATTGCGCGGCTCGGGACACGCGCGGCGCTGACCAACTTCCCTGGGCTTCCACCAAGCTTCCAGGCTGTCACCGAAGACTCACTGAACCAACCAAGCTCCGAGGCGACGATTTGCTGAACCCGATAAGCGTCGGTTTCGGTCATCAAACCGAGCCCATCATGCGGCAAATTTCGCCGCTCTCGCCAAGCATGAAGCAATGCCGCTGCTACCTCGGTCGTGCCATTCATAGCGGCAGTTCATTTTGACGACGACGGGATTGAGCGGGAACAGGCCTTTCGCAGGTTAAAAACTTCCCATGCCCCGGCTTAGCCCTTGGTTCGCCGTCCCAGACGACCTCGCCTCGTGCCAGCGTTACTGCAGGCCATGCACTTAGCTGCATGCCTTCATAGGGGGTGTAATCAACGTTGTGATGCAACATGTCGTTGGTAACCCGTACCGGGTCGCCTTCATTCCAGATGACCAGGTCAGCATCCGCCCCGATTGCGATGCTGCCTTTGCGTGGGTACAAACCATACATCTTGGCGGCATTGGTAGATGTGAGTATTAATCGAGCATATGCATGTCCTTCGCCGTGCCGGCTGGTCAAGTGGTTCGCTGTTTCGATCAGAATCGGACCGCAATCGTGGCTCATCATTGACTCATTGGACGTGGAGCAAAACAGTTGAAGGCTGGGCAAAGAAGGCACAACTATCGCACATTAGCACTCATACCTTTCGTCATCTTCGTCTGACCCATCTGGCCCGGGCCGGCTGGAAGCTTCATGAATTAACCACCTATGCAGGACATCGCGATCCCAAAACCACGTTGGCTTACCTCCATCTATCGGGAGCAGACTTAACTGCAAAGATGTCGCACTCTGTAAGCAGCCTAGATGCTCGGATTTTTTGTGAACTCTTCGAGAATGAGGTATCACAATGAACACCTCTTCCGCCGACTATATTCCATTCGATGTGAGTCAATACGAACGTCAAACTACTCTATCGAATCTGGAACTGACCATACTTTCCAATCGTTCTTACCGTTCGGACTGGTGCTATCTACAATCGGAGATACCCGGACTCATGAGACCGCTCATTGACCTGGCGACTCACAGTGGGGTTTCCATGCGTTTAGCAATCATTTCGGTGGCAGCCATTCTCTGGAATATCAGCAAGACTGGCAAACCCCACTGGCTTTGGACTGAGTCACAGTGGCTGACTTTACTCATTAGCAAAGCAGGATCACGACCTTACCTTGCTTCTGTTGCCTATCACCTTGGCGGTTTTCGAGTACCACAGCGCCTTGATAAATTCCGGCACCCGGCGACATACGCCTCTTTTATCTTTGGCCATGAAGTATTCAGACATGAGCACGTTCGATTAAGCCGAGCGTTGAGATCGCTAGGTTATGCTGCGCTTCATCTTGAACAGTTCCTTTCCAGCGTACTGGGCACATTGATGCTGGAAAATGGCGATCCGCGACTGGAGACATTCACTGAGGAACTGCTTTTGAAGGGTCAGCAGCATCGAAGCGAAGGTGTTGCGAGATCGATTGGAAAGGTATCTCACGGACTAGCTGCAATGGGCATCCTGTCGAAACCTATTCGTATGCGAGGCTATATCAGTTGGCGAGAAAAAAGCATCGAAGGCATCGACCCAGCTTGGGTAATGTGGTGTCGTCGCTGGCGTGATACATCCACCTTACGTCCCCACACACGTGAAAGTAATTACAGTTTTCTCCTGAGAACTGGTCTTTGGTTGAAACGTGAGCAACCCGACACTGCAGCGCCCATCGATTGGAGCATGTCTACTTGCGCTGCCTTCATTGCCGCTGTTGATCGGATGACTGTCGGGGAATGGGCTTTGAAATCAGCGAAGGGAACAAACTTCAAAGGACTTGGACAGCCCATCGCTGCCAACTCAAAGCGCAGTTTTTTGCATGCATTGCGACGCTTTTTTACAGACTTTGAGCTGTGGGGCTGGGGACGTTTAAAGTTCAGTCCAAGATATCACCTGGCCACGCCAAGATCCGTAACATTCAACTCCGGCATTAACCCACGCGTTATTGATGATTCGACATGGCTCAAGCTTATTTGGGCAAGCCTCAATCTCGAACGTAATGATCTGCTTTCTGAGATTCATTACCCCCTATCGATGGTGCAAGCCCTTGCCGTGATATGGACTCACGCAGGTTTGCGCAGTAATGAAATTATGCGACTGGACAAAGAATGCGCACATTTCCAAACCAATGATGTGGTACACGAGGATGGGACTATCACTCCAGCAGGGTCCTTATGCTACCTCGATATTCCTGCCAGCAAAACATTCAAGCCCTTCGTCAAGCCCGTAGCGATAGCCGTAAAGAAATACATCGATGCTTGGCTGAAAGATAGACCTATCAACCAGGCCGCATTATTTGATGAGCGAACCGGGAGAAAAGTTAGCTATCTATTCCAGTTTCGAGGCAAACGCATAGGTTCCGGTGTTATCAATGGCACCATCATTCCTATATTGTGTGCCAAGGCAGGTGTACCTTTAGAAGACAGTCGCGGGCGAATCACAAGCCATAGGGGGCGTGCTTCCGCAGTGACGGCGCTTGCCAGCGTTCCTCAAGGCATGTCGCTGATAGAGTTGATGCAGTGGTCAGGACATAGCTCACCGAATTCGACTTTACATTATATTCGAGTTCGGCCTACCAAGCTGGCAGCATCATTTATCAAAGCTGATCAAATGGCCAATATGGTCTCCATCCTGATCGACCATGATGTAATTGCTCGCCATTCAGATGAGCCCTACACCTTCTATGACCTGGGTGACTCGTATTGTTCAAACCCTTTCTGGAGCAGCTGCCCACATCGCATGGCCTGTGCAGGTTGTGACTTTAACTTGCCAAAAGCCAGTGCAAGAGCCCAAGCCCTTGAAAGCAAGTCGTCTATCGGAAGATATTTAGAGGCAGTGCCTTTGACTCCCGACGAACGAGCTATTGCCGAGGGTGATCTGGAAAAATTGAAAGGTCTTATTCACAAGCTCGACAATGTGCCCACTCTGGACGGCAGAACACCAATTGAGATCGGGATCAAGAACCAAGGAAATTGAGATCTATCTTGCCCTTGTGCGCAAAACTGCATCCAGACTCAGGTTGGAAAATCAGCCCGCATGCATAGTTTGATACAGAATAGTGTCACCATGGCCCTGAAGATGCCACTCTGCGTTCGCAATACAAAGACTTTTTAAACCAGTTGAACAAATATATTTAAAATGTCGCGCTTATGACATTTCAGTCAATAATACTGATATAAAATATTTACTTTTACGAGCATTCACTCGACTTGAAGGCCGGCTTCTATTATATAAAAGCCGGCCCATACCTAATACTACTTAGCAGCCTTCCTCCATTTTATCCTGCATCATCATATGACGGCATTTTTTCATCTGAGGCATCATGCCATTGTTATGCATCATGCTTTCATGCTGCATTGCGTTTGAGTTTGACTGCTCATGGGTAGCCATTGATTGCATCATTGCCTCGGATTGTCCGGTACGGCTGGTATCCGTCAAGGCAAATGCCATCGATACTGAAGCTAGACCTGCAAATGTAATACCAGTAGCGAGCAAGGTTTTTACTTTACGCATTTGTATAATCCTCGAAATTTTCAATAGTGAACGTGACTTTTTCGTTTATTCAGGTTGCTGAGCGATACGCAGATATCGTGTTTTGGTTTTAGGGGCTTTCGGAAGCCGCTCTAACGATAACTTTGAAGTTGACTTTAAGGTCAAGATATAATTATCAGGCTGGCACAACCTAAAGCCACGCTTCAGTTCTTGCTCAGTTCTGTCACGACATGGTCAGCGCCCTGCAGTCCGAAATGAACCTTGTCGCCTACATTAATACCTTCCAATAGCGTCGGATCAGCCACCTTGAAGGCCATCTGCATCGCTGGCCAGTTGAGTGCCTCGATGGGGCCGTGAGCCAGGGTAATCTTCTGCGACTGTGGGTCGATAGCCTTGACCACGCCATCGCCCTCAACGGCTTTGGTCTGGTTCTGCCCCGATGATGACTTCATGTCCATATTCTGTATTTCCGCTGCCATGACAGGTAGTGTCTGGGTGGCCAGCACCAGCGTGGCAGCGGTCAGCAATGGACGAATCAGCTTATTCATGGGTAAATCCTCATAAGATGTGGAACGGTTAATCTTGTGTTGCATGATGAGAAATGGCGGCTCGATGACGCGGGGTACGCATCAGGCGATACACGATGGGCACCAGAAGCATTGAAACGAATGGGGCGGTAATCATCCCTCCGACCATTGGCGTGGCAATGCGGCTCATGACTTCCGATCCGGTACCGCTGCCTACCATGATCGGGATAAGTCCGGCGAGAATAACGGCTACAGTCATCGCTTTGGGACGTACGCGCAGTACTGCCCCTTCCTGAATAGCGGCATCGAGCGTCTGCGGCTCAAGAGTGCCATCTGCCGCGCGATAGCGTTCAATGGCCTGCTTGAGATAAAGCAGCATCACGACACTGAACTCGGCCGAGACGCCGGCCAATGCAATGAATCCTACCCCTGTGGCAATCGACATGTTGTAGCCGAGCAGATAAAGCAGCCACACCCCGCCAACCAGCGCGAAAGGCAGCGTGCTCATCAGCAGCACAGCTTCACCGATCCTGCGAAATGCCAGGTAAAACAGTACGAAGATAATTAACAGTGTGGCCGGTACGACGAGCTTGAGCCGCGCATTGGCACGTTGCATATATTCGAACTGGCCCGAGTAAGCGATCGAGGTACCGGGTGCGAGTTTGACCTGCTGACCGACCACCTCTTGCAGATCGGCGACTACCGAGCCGAGATCACGGTCGCGTACGTCGACATACACCAGCGTGGTCAGGCGTGCGTTCTCGCTCTTCAACATCGGCGGGCCTTCGCTCAGGCTGATATTCGCCACGCTATCGAGAGTGATCTGCGCGCCGCTGGCGGTAAGAATCGGTAGCTGGCGCATCTCTTCGAGCGAATCTCGCACGGCGCGTGGATAGCGCACGTTGATCGGATAGCGGGCCAGCCCTTCGACTGATTCGGCGATGTTCTTGCCACCGATCGCTGAGGAAATGATTGCCTGCACATCATTGATATTGAGCCCGTAGCGCGCCGCTGCTGCTCGGTCGATATTAATATCGACGTAGCGCCCGCCCTTGAGGCGCTCAGCCAGGGCCGAGGTCACCCCGGGCACCTTCTTCGCTGCCTGTTCGACCTGCTGGGCAATACGGTCAAGTTGAGTAATGTCGGTACCTGAAACCTTGACCCCAATCGGGCTTTTGATACCGGTGGCAAGCATGTCGATGCGGTTACGAATCGGCGGCACCCACACGTTGGTCAGGCCCGGTACCTGCACAATGCGATCAAGCTCCTCAACCAGCTTGTCAGGCGTCATACCAGGCCGCCACTCGTCACGTGGTTTAAAACGAATCGTTGTCTCGAACATGGTCAGGGGCGCCGGATCAGTAGCCGTTTCGGCGCGGCCGGCCTTGCCGAACACGCTTTCCACTTCAGGCACGGTCTTGATCAGGCGGTCGGTCTGCTGCAGCAATTGCGATGCCTTGCCCACCGATAGCCCCGGCAGGGCAGAGGGCATGTAGAGCAGGTCGCCTTCATCGAGTGGTGGCATGAATTCGCTGCCCAACCGATTGATGGGCCAGGCCGCGCTTGCCAACAACACCAGCGCCAGAAAGATCGTGGTTTTGGGGCGACGCAGCGTGACGTTGAGCAGCGGCCGGTATAACCAGATCAGCAGCCGGTTGAGCGGGTTGCGGTTCTCATCGGGAATTCGGCCGCGAATCCAGTAGCCCATCAATACCGGGATGAGGGTAATCGACAGGCCTGCCGCACCGGCCATGGCATAGGTCTTGGTGAATGCCAGCGGCCCGAACAGGCGACCTTCCTGAGCCTGCAGCGTGAACACCGGAATGAATGACAGCGTGATGATCAGCAGGCTGAAGAAGAGGGCTGGCCCTACTTCGGCAGCGGCATCGCCGATGACCGCCCAGCGGCGTTCTCCCTTGAGCACCTGCCCCGGATTGGCATGGTGCCAGGCCTCGAGCTTCTTGTGGGCGTTCTCGATCATGACCACGGCAGCATCGACCATTGCGCCAATGGCAATGGCCAGACCGCCCAGCGACATGATGTTGGCATTGATGCCCTGCCACTGCATGATCATAAAGGCAACCAGCAGACCCAGCGGCAGCGACAGGATCGCGACGAAAGCCGAGCGCAGATGCCAGAGAAACAATACACACACCAGCGCGACGACGATGAACTCTTCGATCAGCTTGTGGCTCAGGTTCTCGACAGCGTTCTCGATCAGCTGGCTGCGATCATAGGTGGGCACAATTTCGACGCCTTCGGGCAGGCTGCCCTTTAGCGTGGCTAGTCTGTCCTTGACCGCCTCTATCGTCGCCAGCGCATTGCCGCCGGAGCGCAGTACCACCACGCCGCCCACCACTTCGCCTTCGCCGTTGAGCTCGGCAATGCCGCGACGCATCTCGGGCCCGAGCTGAATCCTCGCCACGTCACCCAGCGTGACCGGGACGCCCTCGGCACTGGCCCTGAGCGGAATGTGCTGGAAGTCCTCAAGCGACTCGAGGTAGCCGGACGCCCGCACCATGTACTCGGTTTCGGCAAGTTCAAGCACCGAGCCGCCGGTTTCCTGGTTGGCATTCTGAATGGCCGAGATGACCTGACGCTGTGTAATGCCATAAGCGGCCAGTTTCGCTGGGTCAAGCACCACCTGGTACTGCTTGACCATACCGCCGATGGTAGCGACTTCGGCAACGCCGGGCAGACTCTTGAGCTCATATTTCAGGAACCAGTCCTGCAGGCTACGCAACTGGGACAGATCGTGCTGGCCGCTGCGATCAACCAGTGCGTATTCATACACCCAGCCCACGCCGGTCGCATCAGGGCCCAGCACTGGCGTGACATCATTGGGTAGCTGGCCCTGGGCCTGGCTCAGATACTCGAGCACCCGCGAACGCGCCCAGTAAAGGTCGGTATCGTCGTCGAACAGCACGTAGACATAGGAATCGCCGAAGAACGAATAGCCGCGTACCGTTTTGACCCCCGGAACCGACAACATCATGGTCGAAAGCGGGTAGGTCACCTGCTCTTCGACCAGCTGTGGCGCCTGACCGGGATAGGGGGTACGGACGATGACCTGCACATCGGACAGGTCCGGCAGTGCATCGAGCGGCATATTCTTGACCGAGACCACGCCGGCAACGGCGATGAATACAGTTGCCAGCAGCACCAGAAAGCGGTTGCCGATTGACCAGCGAATCACGCGTGCAATCATTGTGCGCCTCCGCTTTGCTGCAGCTGATCGATAACGTAACCGCTATCACCTTCGCGCATCGTGAAGGTCACGGTGTCGCCGACCTCAATATCTTCCGTCAATCCTGGGTCGGCCAGTTCGAATGGCATCGTCATCGCTGGCCAATCGAGCGCCGGGATGGGCTCATGCGACAGGGTAATCTGCGTGGCAGACAAGTCCTCGACACGTCCGCGGCTTTCAATCGACGCACTGCTGGCCTCTTCAGCCGACATGCTGCTCTGGGCGTCCATATTCATGTTGCCCATGGCTTCCGCGTTGCCAGTGCCCGCACTCTCTGTATCACCGAGACGATCGAGTGCACCGGCCAGACTGGCCTCGGAGTCGATCAGGAACTGACCCGATGCCACGACGCGCTGGCCTTCCTGCAGCCCATCGCGTATCTCGGTCTGCTGACCGGACTGTCTTCCCAGGGTAACGGTTACCGGCGTGAAGCCACCCTCACCGTCAGCGACGAGCACATAGTCGCGTTGACTGCCGTGCAGCACGGCCTCACTGGGTACGGTCAGTACGCTTTCTGCGGTGCTTTCAAGCTGGACACGCGCAAACATGCCGGGACGCAGGCGCAGCTCGGGGTTGGGCAGCGCGATGCGCACCTGCAGCGTACGGCTGGACGGATCATTTGTGGGCAGCACGGCAATCACCTGACCCTCGAACGTCTCGCCAGGATAGGCGGTCAACCGCGCTGTGGCAGACTGACCGACGCGGACCCGGCCGGCCTGGACTTCAGGCACAGCGGCTTCGAGCCAGACGGTGTCCAGCCCGTTGATCACTGCCAGTGGCGCACCTTTCTCCAACGCCATTCCTGCCCGGACATCGAGACGCTGCACGGTGCCGCCAATCGGCGCATGCATCGTGATGACGGGTTGGGCCCGGCGGTTTTTTTCGACACGCTCGATCAAGGCTGACGGCATTCCCATCAGTATCAGCCGTTGACGCGTAGCATTAATCAGAGTGCGATCATGGGTATTGAGCACAGCCAGATACTCTTCCAGCGCACCGCCCCAGGCGGGGATAAGCAGATCGGCCAGGGGCGCGCCCTGCTTGATCACATCACCCGGCGCAAGATCGTAGCTGCGCTCGACGAATCCTGAGCTGCGCGTCTGGACGATCGCTACATCGCGGTCGTTGAACTGCACGTTGGCGGCAGCCTCGATAGCGCTGGTGAGCGCGGTACGGGTAACCTGGACGGTGCGTACGCCAAGGTTCTGTACCACCCCCGGATTGATCCTGACGGCAGCATCTGTATTACCAGCTTCGTCGGCATACTTGGGTACCAGTGCCATATCCATGAACGGGGATTGCCCCGGCTGGTCGAAGTGCTGATCCGGCACCATCGGGTCATACCAGTACAACACCTCGCGCTGTTCACTCTGGTCCTGCGCTTTTTTGGATGCAGGCTCAGTCCCTGATGTATCCCGATGAATCAGCCAGGAGGTGATGCCCACGTTAGCAGCGGTCACGGTAACCAACAGGGCAGCCACTTTAAGCGTATTCTTATTCATTCATGGGCTCCCCATAGGAAAAGTGAAGCTGCATCGCGATCAGATCGCGCTGTTGTTTGAGATCAATGATGCGCAGGCGTTGGTCGATCAGTTCGCGGCGTGCGGCCAGGATGGCGTCGAGAGTGCTCTGGCCGTTTTTGTAGGCGGCGTACTGCAGCTCGACTTTCTGATTGGCGAGATCAAGCCAGGTGGTTTGCGCTCGATTGAGCTGTTGGGATAGTGCGGCGTAGTCGGCCAGCTGATGGTCCAGCTCACTCATTTGCTCACGCAGCAATGCATCGTATTCGAACTGAAGGCGTTCCACGGTGTGCTGACGGGCACGAATTGTCGGGTCCTGACGGCTGCCGGAGAACAGCGGCAGATCAAACGACACCTGTGCCGAGACCATGTCGCCGTAGCGTTCATCACGATGCTGGTAGGCCAGTTCAACGCCCCAGTCAGGACGCTTTTCGGCCTTCGCTTCAGCGAGTCTGGCCTCGGCAATGCGAGTCTGAGCACTCAAGGCAAGTACTTCGGGATAGCGTTTCAGACGTGTGCGCAGGGCTTCCGGCGCAATGGCAAAAGAAGGCGGTGTCCCTTCAAGCGGCTCATCGGCCGCATCGCCCACATAGCGGCGAAGCTCGGCGATGGCTGCGATCCGCTCGCTTTCCAGAGCGTCACGTCGGTCGGCAAGTTCGGCCACGGCTTGTCTGGCAAGCACACTGTCAGTCAGCGGGGCGCTGCCTGATGCGATCTGAGCCTGAACGGTAGTCGTGAGAAGGCGGTTTTCTTGGTCGAGTTCATCAAGCTGTTCAAGCTTGCGTTCCAGGTAGTAGCGCTTGAACCAGGCCTGCGCCGTATGGTGATGCACCATGAGATGCACCACAGAACGCAATGCCTGGGCATTTCCCAACTCGGCCTCGGCAATGGTCTTGCGGGCATGACGCTTGGCGCCATTGGGTATGGACTGCGATAAACCGATGCGCTGCATCGTCATCATGCTATCTGTCAGGCTGCCCCTGTCGGGGCCGGAAACGGGATAGTTGGTGACACCAAGACTTAGTCTGGGGTCAGGCAGTGCATCGGCAGGCTCAATCAATTCACGAGCGCTGGCGATACCAGACATGCTGGCAGCCAGTTCGGGGGCGTTTTGTACGCCTATTGCAAGGGCATCATTAAAGCTTAGTGATGAGGCATGAACGCCTCCGGCCATGCCCAGCCAGCCATTCATTAGCCAGCCAAACAGGACATGATATCTGTGAAGATACATGCTCTAACTCCAGATTTTTCAACGCACAGTCGTGCTTAACCTCGCAGTCGATAGAAGCTGCGAAAGTTGAATCTCAGTAGGGAGTCAGCTCAAACGAGGAGGGCGCCATAAGCCGTCGGTAGAACGGAAAACGGCAGGCGGGTCATACAGCAGAGGGGAAACGCGAACGGGATGTAAGGTATAGATGGATAAATTCGAGTTGGAGATATATAGCGCCATGCCGACAACACAGTCCTGCATTGGCGGGCATTTATCGCTCGAGTCGGGTTGTGATGCGAAATTTTGTGCCATCACATCACAATCCTGCTGGTCAGGTGCATCATGCATCATGAATGTTCCTGGCATCATCTCGCACTGCTCACCAACACCTGACGACGCCAACCCAAGGGCTGGAATCGATAGTGTCAATATCGCAATGAGAATAAGCCTGATGAACATCATGAGATGAAGCAGGTCCTGTGCAAAATTTACCCAGCCTTCATGATAAATACACAGAGACAAGAAAAGCCAGCATATTTTTCGCCATCTTCTTCGGTCTGTAATTAGACGTGCAATAGAGCATCCTGAAACAGGAAGTTGTCACACCACTGGCGAAGGCCCCCGGGACCTCTGTTTCCAAAAACCTATCGCTCAGTCATATCTCCATTAGGTATGAAAGCAGAAAATCCAAAGAATGCTGGTGCTCGAAAGCTGTAACGGCCAGCCTTGGCGGGCTCCTGCTCAGTGAACAGGGAAAGCATTGCTGCCATGACTTCTCAGACAGAACCTGACAAGCGACGCTGTATTTTATTGAGTAAAAGGACGAAACGGTTCGTATCCCTCTTGATTTTCCATTCCACATAAACGGCGACATGAGCGCCCGGGTGCGCGAGGTCCTCGAGGAGTTCTCCGCCGGCGTCGAGCCCTACTCCATCGACGAAATGTTCGTGAGATTCGACGGCTTCGACACGGCCACCACCCAGGCCCTGGCGCGCACGCTCTACCGCAACGTGCGCCAGTTCACCGGCATCCCCGTCTGCGTGGGCGTGGCGCCCACCCGCACCCTGGCCTTATCCGTAGAACATCAAACCTGGCTGAAAGCTCAATCAAGTCTGTTTCCTGACTTGTGCAAGTAGTGATATTCAATAGAACCTCAAGCTCAGCCTGTTCACCCCGCACAGCATGACAACTGCTTCACATCCTTGGTGAAGGTCTGGGCACAGAGCTTGAGGCCTTCCACCATGGTCAGGTAGGGAAACAGCTCATCACCGATGGCCTGTACGGTCATGCGTGCCCGCAGTGCCATCACCGCCGTCTGGATCAGCTCACCAGCTTCTCCCGCCACCGCCTGCACCCCCAGCAACCGCCCTGAGTCGCGTTCGGCCACCATCTTGATGAAACCACCGGTGTCGAAATTCACTAGCGCTCGTGGCACGTTCTCCAGGTCGAGCACGCGGGTCTCCACGCTGAAGCCCTGCTTGAGTGCCTCGGCTTCCGTCAGGCCGACGGTAGCCACCTGGGGGTCGGTGAAGATCACCGCCGGCATGGCGCTGAGATCCAGGGTGGCGTCGCCTTCCGTCATGTTGACGGCGGCCTGACTACCGCCAGCAGCGGCGACATAGACATACTCCGGCTGATCGGTGCAGTCACCGGCGGCATAGAGTCCCGGCACCGTGGTTTGCAGATGCTCATCCACCAGAATCACGCCACGCGCGGTTTCCACGCCGAGGCTCGCCAGGTTCAAC
This sequence comes from Salinicola sp. 4072, assembly GCF_036663415.1. Classification (NCBI taxonomy): domain Bacteria; kingdom Pseudomonadati; phylum Pseudomonadota; class Gammaproteobacteria; order Oceanospirillales; family Halomonadaceae; genus Salinicola; species Salinicola sp. 4072. Next base: position 80,834 of record NZ_JAXOVV010000012.1, read on the forward strand.
GCCTCAGTGTTGGGTATCCGTCCGGTGGCCACCAGCAGTTGATCCGCCCGCAAGGTGCCGGCGTTGGTGTCGACAATGAATTCATTGTCGGTGTAGTCCACGCGGCTCGCCTGGGTCTGCTTGAGCACCTCGATGCCCTCACGGCGAAACGCCACCTCCACCGCGTCCCCCACGGCTGGGTCCTCTTGGGAGAGCAGGCGACTGCGGGCCAGTAGGGTGATCCGGCTGCCCAGCCGGGCGAAGGCCTGGGCCAGTTCCAGGGCCACCACCGAGGCGCCGATGACGATCAGCCGCTCAGGTAGGGTGTCCAGGGCCAGCGCACTGGTGGATGTCAAGTACGGAGTGTCAGCCAGGCCCGGGACTGGCGGTTCTGCGGGACGGGCGCCGGTGCCGATGAAGGCGCGATCGAAGCGGATGGTCTGCTCGCCGCCCTCATCCAGCCTGACCGCCAGGTGATGGGCATCGACGAACCGGGCCTCCCCCTTCATGACCGTAATGGCCGGGTGGTCGCGCAGAATCCCCTCGTACTTGGTATCACGCAGTTCCTCGACACGCCGTTGCTGTTGTTCGAGCAGCTTCGCCCGATCCACTACCGGCGCCTGGGCGCTCAGGCCCGCATCGAAGGGACTTGCCGTGCGCAAGTGGGCAATAAGCGCGGCGCGAATCATGATCTTCGAGGGCACACAGCCGGTGTTGACGCAGGTGCCACCGAGGGTACCGCGTTCGATCAGGGTAATGTGGGCGCCGCGTTCGGCGGCCTTCAGGGCCGCCGCCATGGCGGCGCCGCCGCTGCCGATGACCGCGATGTGCGGGGCGTCTGCACCGCGGCCCTTGGAAACCGATGCGTCTGCCGGAGAAGGTATCCCACTGTTGGCCAGTCGGGCCTGGTAGCCAAGTCGGGTCACGGCGAACGTCAACGCCGAGGCCGGTGTACCCGGATCAACGGCTACCGATGCCGTCCCCCGCGGATAGGATACCTCGACCGACTGCACGCCGGGCAGTTTCTCCAGGGCTTCCCTGACATGGTTCGCACAGCTGTCACAGGTCATGCCACTCACGTTGAGTTCAATCATCACGCTTCTCCGAGGCTTCATGGGTGCGGCAGGCGTCCTGCTTTCGCTTGCGGTGTCGAGCGTAGAGAGGTAAGCCGATGACGATGGCTAGGGCCAGGGCAGCGAAAAGCACGTAGTCGAGATAGCCTGTCAGCGCGGCCAGGCCCGCCGTGCCGAACAGAATCAGGACTATTGGCACGACGCAACACAACACCATCAGCACGCTGCCAAGCACGACGTTTGAAAATTTCTTCGGACCTTTCACGCTTATTCCTTCACCGTCGAGGGATAACCTGCATTGGCCGTGGCCTGGAGCAGGGCCTCAACCGTGGTCTTGGCATCGTCGAAGGTGACCACGGCCTCACGATCCGGGTAGCTCACGTCGATTTGCGAGACGCCGTCCACCTTGTTGAGTGCGGCCTTGACGGTGATCGGGCAGGCGGCGCAGGTCATGCCCGGTACCGAGAGCGTCACGGTCTGCAGGGCCGCCATGGCGGGCGAGCTGAGCAGCGCGAGTAGCGCGATGAGGGCGATACGAGTTTTCATGGGGAACCTCCTCTCAATAGAACCAGGGCAATGTGTAGGGAAAGACCAGCGCGATCAGTACCAGCAGCGACACGAGCCAGAAGATCACTTTGTAGGCCACACGGACTCGGGGCACAGCGCACACATCCCCCGGCTGGCACTGTTCCGCTGGCCGGAAGATCCTGCGCCAGGCGAAGAACATCGCCACCAGTGCCACACCGATGAAGAGGGGGCGGTAGGGTTCCAGGGCCGTCAGGTTGCCGATCCAGGCGCCGGAAATCCCCAGCATGATCAGCACCAGCGGGCCGAGGCAGCAGATCGAGGCAAGGAGGGCCGCAAGCCCTCCGGCAGCCAGGGGCCCTCGCCCCGTTTTCGATTTCCGCATGGACGCTTCTCCTTTCAGGACATGAGGTACTGCGATAAGGTTACTTCCGTAGTTGAATACGGAGTCAAGCGTCATGAAGAGACAGGCAGATAGAGTAGCGGGCACCATGACCATTGGTGGCCTGGCCAAGGCGGTTGGCGTCAATGTCGAGACCATCCGGTATTATCAGCGCCGCGGGCTACTCCCAGAGCCCGAACGTCCTGCCGGCAGTATTCGCCGCTATGGCACAGCCGACGTGGCGCGGCTGACCTTCGTCAAAACCGGCCAACGGCTGGGCTTCAGCCTGGACGAGATCACTGAGCTGTTGCGATTGGAGGATGGCACTCATTGCCAAGAGGCCAGCACACTGGCCGAGCATAAACTGCGGGATGTACGTGGGAAGATCGCCAGCCTCCAGCGTATCGAGCGGACACTGGCCCACCTGGTACATGCGTGTCATGAGCAGGAAGGGAGTATTACCTGCCCACTGATCGCCTCATTACACGAGGGCTTGATCAGCGGGGAACAGCAGCCCCCCAGAAATTGAAACCGGCAAACCTCGGGACCTTCGAAAGATAGCCCGTCTCCATCCGCTGGATGCCGAAGCCGGCGTGCTCGATGAGCTCGGGTATGTCGCGGTTGAGATGGCAGCCCCCCGCCACCTTGCACCACAGGGGGTTGACGCGGTCCTGCCACTGTCGCACGGCCTCGTCGGGTGCCGTGCCGTGCTCGCAGAACAACAACTGGCTACCCGGCTTGAGGACGCGACGCATCTGCTCGAGCGCGCGGTGCCAGTCCGGAATCGTGCACAGGGTGTAGGTGAGCACCACGGTATCGACACTGTTGTCGTCGAGAGGGATCTCCTCTCCCGGTAGGTCCAGCCAGCGCACCTCGAACGGCGCGCGGGTGACGTTGCGGCGCGCCTTGCGGCGCATGCCCTCGGAGGGTTCGAGCCCCCAGACCAGTTCGACCCGGCGCGGATCGTAGTGGGGAAGGTTGAGTCCGGACCCCATGCCCACCTCTAGGACTCGGCCCCGTGCCTGCGGCACCACGGCCGCCCGCTGGCGCTCGACCACTTCGTGGCCACACGCCAGGTGGAGGAGGTGTGGCAAAACGTGATTCTCGTAGAAGGACATCAGGAACCGCCTTCAGTGTGGTTGTCGCATGACTGATATACGGCCGGGCTACCCCAGTGTCGCCAGCGAGGGAAACAAGTCGACCATGATGCTGGAGAGCCGCGTCATGGTGCCCGAGACGATAGCGATGCCCATCAGGATCACGATCGTGCCGGCGATCGGGCGAGCATAGGCACTCCACCTGCCCAGACTTTGCCGATGCAGGGCGATTCGATTGATCAGCAGGGTACTGGCGAGAAAGGGCAGCGCCAGGCCCGCCGAGTAGGCGCTGAGATAGATCATGCCGGCCTGGGCACTGGCGGCGCTGGAGGTGGCCATCAGGATGGCGCCCAGGATGGGGCCGATACAGGGCGTCCAGCCGATGGCGAAGGAGACCCCGAACACCGTCGCCGACAGCGGGGAGCCACCCTGGACGTTCGGTGTGAACTGAAGGGTGCGCTGGAACAGCGGCAACCGGAACACACCGGTCATGAACAGGCCCAGCACGATCACCGCCGAGCCGGCGACCCAGTTGAATTCCTGGCGATACCCCCGCATCAGTTGGCCGATACCACTGGCGCCGAGTCCCAACAGGATGAACACGATGCTGAAGCCGAAGACGAAGAAGGCACTGAGGATCAATGCCTCCAGGCGTCTATCGGCCTTGCCGGCACTACCACCCGTGACCACCGACAGGTAGGCCGGTAGCAGCGGCAGCGTGCAGGGCGAGAAGAAGGACACCAACCCGCCGGCGAAGGCGCCGATCAAGCCAATAGAAGAGAGAGATTCCAAGGCGTTACGCTTCCTGGGGGCAAGGTGCTCGATGCGAAGCAGCCTAGGGCCAGCCGCCTACTTCGGACATGGTTCGGCGAAAGATTCTAAAGGTTGCATCTACTGCAAGGTCAACCATGGATACATATCTTCCGATATAACGCAAAAGAATATGCTCCTTTCCTCGAAAGCCCTTGACCTTGAAGTTGACTTTAAGGATATCGTGCGTAGTGCATCATCTAACACTTGCCAGAGATAAGGAAAGCGAGATGACCCTACAGCTAGGGGAGATAGCTCCCGATTTCACGGTCGAATCCACCGAAGGCACGCTTGGCTTTCATCAGTGGCTGGGCAAGGACTGGGCCGTGCTGTTCTCGCACCCCGCCGATTATACGCCAGTCTGCACCACGGAACTGGGCGCGTTTGCCAGGCGCAAGGACGAGTTCGCCGCGCGTGGCGTCAAGCTGGTGGGGGTGTCGGTTGATCCCCTCGCTTCCCACCACGACTGGGCGGGGGATATTGAGCAGACCCAGGGCGCGGCCCTGAACTACCCCCTGCTGGCGGACGCGGACCAGGTGGTGGCGCAGTTATATGGAATGATCCACCCGAAAGCCGACCCCAAGGTGACGGTGCGTACCGTCTTCATCATCGATTCCGACAAGAAAATCCGCCTGACCTTGACCTATCCGCCCAGCACCGGGCGTAACGTCGACGAGCTCCTGCGGGTCATCGACTCGCTCCAGCTAACCGACAAGCACAAGGTGGCCACGCCTGTCGACTGGCAAAATGGTGACGATGTCATCATCTTGCCGTCGCTCTCGGATGACGACGCAAGACAACACTTCCCCGAGGGTTGGGACGCCAAGACGTCCTACCTGCGAGTCGTGCGCCAACCGGACTAATCGGCACCACGGCCGCGAATCAGGCCGCCTGTCCCAGGCGGCCTGTTGGAAGCTCCGATTCACAGTGTCGTGAGGTGAAGCTATGCAAACACTCAGTATCGGCGAGCTTGCCGAACGCAGCGGGGTCGCCAGCCAGGCGATTCGTTTCTACGAGAAAGAGAAACTCATGCCCGCCCCCCAGCGGACGGACGCCAATTATCGTCGTTATCCCCTGGATGCCGTGGCCAGGCTGCAATTCATCGTCCATGCCAAGCAGTGGGGCTTCACGCTCGAGGAAATCCGTGAGCTGTTGATCCTCCAGGATGCCAACGGCGACCGGGCGCAGGCCAAGCGCATCGCCGGAGAGAAACTGCACAAGATCCGCGAGCAAATTCGACATCTCTCGCGGATCGAGGCCGTGTTGTCGAAGACACTCGACGAATGTGCGGGCGAAGGGCCGATGCAGGAAGGCTGCCCGATCGTCGAGGCCATCGCCGAGAAGGCCGAATGATCGACATCGTCGCCCCCGGCAGCGTAACGCAGGGTATCCAACGCTCGCACGCCGAGCCGTCGATAAATCGAGTAGGGAGAGCACAATGATGGCGGAAAGCGTCGATATCGAGATTCGCGGCATGTCCTGTGCCTCCTGTGTCGGGCGCGTGGAGCGGGCCCTCGGCCAGCAGCCGGGCGTCATCGACGCTCAGGTGAACCTGGCCACGCAGAAGGCCGCGATCCAGATAGAGGGAAGCACCACGACTGCCAACCTGGTCGATGTCATCGAAACGGCGGGTTATCAACCGGTAGTGGAGAGCCTCGACATTCCCGTCACCGGCATGAGCTGCGGATCCTGCGTCTCGCGGATAGAGCGAGCGCTCGGCAAGCTACCCGGCATGGTGGAGGTGAGCGTCAATCTTGCCACCCAGAAGGCCTCTGTCCGTTTCCTGCCGGGGACCGTATCGCGGTCGCGCATTCAGCATGCCATCCGCGAGGCGGGCTATGAACCGCAGGATGTCGGTACGCCGCAACAGGCGGACAGCAAGGACCGGGAGAGAGCCCAGCTTCGCCACCGAGTCGTGCTTGCTGCAGTGCTCACAATCCCGGTGGCCATCATCGCCATGGGCAAGATGATCCCGGCGCTGGAGGCGCTGTTATCGAGTCTGATGCCGCATCGCGGCTGGATGGGCGTCGAGTGGCTGCTGACCACCCCCGTGCAGTTCTATGCCGGGGCACGCTTCTATCGTGCCGGCTACGCCGAACTCCGACACGCCAACCCAGGCATGAATAGCCTGGTCATGATCGGCTCGAGCGCCGCCTACTTCTATTCGGTCGCCGCCCTGCTGGCGCCCGGGTTCTTCCCCTCCGGTACCGCCGTGAGCTACTTCGAGGCGGCAGCCGTGATCGTGACGCTGATCCTGTTGGGACGCTACTTCGAGCACATCGCCAAAGGCCGCACCTCCGAGGCGATCAAGAAGCTCCTGCAGTTACAGGCGAAAACCGCCCGCGTCATTCGCGACGGTGAAGCGATCGAGGTGCCGATCGAGGCCGTCGTGCCCGGCGATCGCATACTGGCCCGCCCGGGGGAGCGTATCCCAGTGGATGGCATCGTTGAAGAAGGCCATTCCTACGTCGACGAGTCGATGATCAGCGGTGAACCGGTGCCGGTTGCCAAGCAGCAGGATGCCGAAGTCGTCGGCGGCACCATCAACAAGAACGGCGCGCTTACCTTCCGCGCCACTCGGGTCGGTGCCGACACCGTGCTGTCGCAGATCGTCAAGATGGTGGAATCGGCCCAGGCCGAGAAGCCCCCGATCCAGCAGCTGGCCGACAAGATCGCCGGGGTGTTCGTGCCCGCGGTCATCGTCATCGCCCTGATCACCTTCGGGGTGTGGTTCGCCTTCGGGCCAGCGCCGGCCCTGTCCTTCGCCTTCGTCACCACGGTGAGCGTGCTGCTGATCGCTTGCCCCTGCGCGATGGGCCTGGCCACCCCGACCGCGATCATGGTCAGTACCGGCAAGGGCGCCGAGATGGGAGTGTTGTTCCGCAAGGGCGCGGCGCTCGAGACGCTGGCCAAGATGGATACCGTCGTGCTCGACAAGACCGGCACCCTGACTCAGGGTCGCCCCGAGCTGACCGATTTCGAGGTGATCGAGGGGAACGAGAGCGAAGTGCTCCAACTGGTCGCGGCTGTGGAAGCCCACAGCGAGCACCCCATCGCCGAGGCCATCGTGCGCGGCGCCCAGACGCGTGGACTCGAGCTGCCGGCCGTCAGTCATTTCAGCGCCGAACCGGGCTACGGCATCGAGGCCGAGGTCGCCGGCCACCGGCTTCATGTGGGGGCCGATCGCTATATGCATCGGCTGGGGATCGAGCTCGGCCAGGCGGAAGCATGCGCCAAGGCGTTTGCCGAGGACGCCAAGAGCCCCCTCTATGCCGCGGTGGACGGCCGGCTCGCCGCGGTCATCGCGGTGTCCGATCCGCTCAAGGAAGGCTCGATCGAGGCCATCACGGCGCTCGAGGCGCTGGGGCTGGAAGTGGCCATGCTCACCGGCGACAACCGCGCCACCGCCGAGGCCATCGCCAGACAGGTCGGCATCCAGCGGATTCTCTCCGAGGTGTTGCCGGACCAGAAAGCGGACGAGATCAAGCGACTACAGGCCGTGGGCGGCAAGGTCGCGTTCGTGGGCGACGGCATCAACGATGCCCCGGCGTTGGCGCAGGCCGACGTGGGCATCGCCATCGGTACCGGGACGGATATCGCCATCGAGGCCGGCGACGTAGTGCTGATGCGTGGCGACCTGAGGGGAATCGTCAATGCCGTGGCGCTCTCCAAGCGTACCCATCGGACCATCATCGGGAATTTCGTCTGGGCCTATGGCTACAACGTGGCGCTGATCCCCGTGGCGGCGGGCGTGCTCTATCCGTTCATCGGCGTATTGCTCAACCCTATGCTGGCGGCTGCCGCCATGAGTGTCTCCAGCGTCTTCGTGTTGACCAACTCGTTGCGGCTACGCCGCTTCACGCCGGATATCGATGACGCTTCGCCGGTGACGAGCGGTGAACCCCAGGCGGTTCGGGCCCACCAAGTCTGAGTAGCAAAATTTAATAGGAGACCAAGATGATGGGAAGCGAAGCATGCACGTGGGGGATGGCGGGGATGGGGCTCATTTCCATCCTGCTGATTATTGCGTTGGTGCTTGGCGTCGCCGCGCTCGCCAAGTATCTGTTCTTCGGAAAGAAGCGTGATAGCTGACAACCAATCGCTACGACAGGTTCGATTCCCCGGGTTGATCAGAGAGCGATGAAGAGGCCGTTCATGAAGAAAATCATCTACTCCACTTATTGCCTTGCTGTTGTAGGGCTGTTCGGTCTCATTACGCTCCCCGCTCTGGCGGAGGAAACGGGGGGCGATTCTCTTGAAGGCCACCAGGCCATTAGTACAGCCGATACTGGAACACCCCTACCCGCATCGATTACGGCATTATTGGATCAAGGACTCAAATTCCACGGAACCTTTAATGCCCCGGGAGATATACAAGGTTATGCCTTGTCCTATGATAATGAGCCCGTGGCGGCTTATATTCCCTCCACTTCCGACCAGAGCTATGGTGATTTCTGGTGTATGAGAGAAGGTAGGAAGGGTGGCGTATCCTGTTGATTGATCACGACCAAGATCTCAATCAACACGAGTGGATACGCCATGACCGATTCTACCCTCCGAGCCTTATCGCAGCCAGAACCCGAGGCCACCGACCCGTTGCATGAGTTGCTGCGCCAAGGGGCACGAGACCTGATCGCCAAGGCCGTGGAAGCCGAACTGGCCACTTTCCTGGCCCAGTATGCCGACACGACCCTGGCGGATGGTCGACAGGCGGTGGTACGCAACGGCCATTTGCCGGAGCGCACGGTGCAGACCGGTATCGGCGACGTCGAGGTCAAGGTGCCCCGGACCCGCGATCGCAGCGGTGATGGGGTTACCTTCAGCAGCGCGCTGCTGCCGCCCTACCTGAAGCGGGCCCGGAGCATCGAAGAGCTGATCCCCTGGCTCTACCTGAAGAGGGTCTCCACCGGTGACTACCAGGAGGCCCTGGCAGCCCTGCTGGGCGACCAGGCCAAGGGGCTTTCGGCCAATACTGTGTCGCGGCTCAAGAAGCAGTGGGAGGCTGAGCACGCCGAGTGGCAGAAGCGGGGCTTATCAGAGCAGCGCTACGTCTACTGGTGGGCAGACGGCGTGTACAGCAACGTGCGCATGGATGACCGCCTGTGCCTGTTGGTGATCATCGGTGTTACCGATCAGGGCCGCAAGGAGCTGGTGGCTGTCGAGGATGGGCAACGCGAGTCGGAGGCCAGCTGGAAAGAGCTGCTCACGGGTCTACGCGAGCGCGGGCTGACCACTGCCCCCAAGCTAGCGGTTGGCGACGGCGCCATGGGCTTCTGGGCGGCGTTGAGCAAGGTCTATCCAGAGACCGAGCACCAGCGCTGCTGGGTCCACAAGACTGCCAACGTATTGAATAAACTGCCGAAATCCGTGCAGCCCAAGGTCAAGGCCGACCTCCATGAGATCTGGATGGCCGAGACCCGCGATGAGGCGCACAAGGCTTTCGATCGCACGGTGAAACGCTTCGAGGCCAAGTACCCCAGAGCCATGGAGTGCCTGGCCAAGGATCGGGAGGAGCTGCTGGCGTTCTATGACTACCCGGCAGAACACTGGGTGCATATCCGCACCACCAACCCGATCGAGTCGACCTTCGCCACGGTCCGCCTGCGGAGCAAGCGCAGCCGGAACTGCGGCTCCAGAGCGACGACCCTGGCGATGGTCTTCAAGCTGCTTCAGAGCGCCCAGAAGCGCTGGAAGCGGATCAAGGGGTTCAACAAGCTGGAGCTGGTCGTGAACAACGTCCAGTTCAAGGACGGCGAACCCTTGACCGATCAGTCAGACAGGACTGCCGCCTGACCGGCCATACACAGAATTTGACAATAACTCGTTTTGCCAATATCCCTGCCCTGAAACTTCAACAGCCCCTAACCTCTCCCCACCGCTGCATGGCCTCAAGTAGTTCTCGTAGCAGTGGGCGCACTTCAGCGGCACGGTCTTCACGATAGGCAAAGATTGGTTGTTCGTCGCATGGTTCGTTCATATAGGTACGCTGGGAAAGTTCGAGCTGTACGGCGTGAATATGGTTAGTTGGGTCTCCATAGCTACGGGTAATATGCCCCCCCTTGAAACGACCATTAATCACATGACTAAAGCGAGATTGGGCGGCACACACTGTTAGTAACCGCTGACTAAGCTCCGGATTACAGCTCTGCTCCTCAAAGGTACCCAGATTAATATCAGGCAGTTGGTCGTCGAAAAGCCGCGGTATCTTTGAACGGATAGAGTGCGCGTCAAATAGCAGCGCATAGCCGAAGCGCGCCTTTAGCCGCGCCAATTCGCCTGCCAGAGCGTTGTGATAGGGGCGCCAAACATGCTCTTTGGCCCAGTCGCGCTGAGCCTTAGTGGGTTCCTTCCCCTCTTCAAACAACGGCTCACCGTCGAAGTCGGTGCTGGGGAACAGCCCGGTCGTCGCGCCAGTATAGAGTGGCGTATCACTCTCCGGCCGATTAAGGTCGATAACGTAGCGCGAATAGCGCGCCTCAATACGGCTCGCCCCAAGCTCGGCGGCGAAGTTGTAAAGCTTGGGAATATGCCAGTCGGTGTCGGCAAGGCTGAGCGTAGCTTTATTAAGCCCCGCCTCTACCTCCGGCGTTAGCGCGGTGCCTGCGTGAGGCATTGAAATCAATAGCGGCGTATCGCCCTGGGTGAGTTGGTAACTTTCGATCATGCCTCTATCTCCTTACCTGCTTTGAATACCGTGACCGGCAATTGCCCGCCCAGCCAGTAGCTAAGCTCCGCTGGACCGGTAATATCCCATACGACCGCGTCTGCCCATTTACCTACTTCTAGCGAACCGTGAGTGGCCTCAATACCCAGCGCTTTAGCGGCATTGATGGTCACGCCTGCCAGCGCTTCTTCAGGGGTAAGGCGGAACAGCGTGCAGCCAAGATTCATCATCAAGCGTAACGACAGCACCGGCGACGTACCGGGATTAAGGTCGCTGGCCAGCGCCATGGTGACGCCCTGCTCACGAAAGGCTGCAATCGGCGGCAGCTGGGTTTCACGTAGCGTCAAGAAGGCCCCCGGCAGTAACACCGCGGCAGTGCTGCTTTGTGCCATCGCACGCGCATCGACTTCATCGGCGTACTCAACATGGTCAGCGGAAAACGCACCAAACTCCGCAGCCAGTTGGCAACCGCCAAGGTGCGACAGTTGCTCAGCATGTAGCTTGAGCGGCAGGCCCAGTTGCTTGGCGGTTTCAAATACGCGCCGCATCTGTTCCACAGAGAAGGCGATACCTTCACAGAAGCCATCGACGGCGTCGACAAGGCCTTCCTTCGCCAGTGTCGGCAGAATTTCCTCGCAGACTAGATCTATATACTCATCGCTACGTTCGCGGTATTCGGGCGGCAGCGCGTGGGCCGCAAGGCACGTCGTAAGCACTTCGACAGGTAGCCGTTCCCCCAGCGCCCGGGCCACCTTGAGCATTTTGCGCTCGCTCTCCAGATCAAGCCCATACCCCGACTTGACCTCTAGCGTGGTGACGCCTTCGCGCAGCAGTACTTTGGCGCGCTTCTCAGCGCTGGCCAGTAATTCGTCAAAGCTGGCCTCGCGAGTGGCCCGCACGCTGCTAACGATCCCACCGCCCTGTTTAGCTATCTCGCTATAGCTCACGCCCTCCAGGCGCTGCTCAAACTCATTACTGCGGTCACCGCCAAACACCAGATGCGTGTGGCAGTCGATCAACCCTGGCGTTAGCCAGCGCCCACCCAGGTCACGCACTTCATCGAATGCAGCATCGCGGTCAAGTTGCGCCTCAGTGCCAATCCAGGCGATGCGTCCCGCGTCTATAATCAGCGCCGCATCGCGCACAATTCCGTAGCGGCCACCCGCCAGGGTCACCGCATGGCAGTGGTGCCATAGCTGTTTCATGCTTCCTCCTAATCGCTAGGCTGCCGACTCGGCAGTAAGTTCGGGGCAATAGACAGGAGCTTATCGATCACTTGAGTCTCCTTTAGGCGCTGGTAAGTCGCCTCAATATCCAGGTGCAGCGCATGCTCTTCCTGGTAAGCAGGCAAGACGTCTCGCAGTGATTTCCAAGCCAGCGACGTGCCCTTGGCAAACTCATCGCTGCCAATTAAATCAAGGGCCTGAGAGGCGAGTAGATATTCGATAGCAAGAACGTAGAAAGCATTTTCGAGGGTCTTGTCCAGTTTCAGGGCAGCACTTTCGCCAAAGCTTAGATGGTCTTCCTGGAGGCCCGAGGTGATAAAATTGTCGGTTACTGCGGGCTGCGCCAGACGTTTGTTATCCGCCACCAGGGAAGCCGCCGAGTAGTGGGCGATCATCATGCCGGACTTGACGCCGCTTTCAGTGGCCAAGAAAGGTGGCAGCTGATTCGCCTGGGGGGTCACTAAACGGTAGGCGCGCCGCTCTGAGATCGAACTCCACTCACAGGCCGCGATGGCCAACAGATCGCAGGCCATCGCCACCGAGGCGCCGTGAGGATTAGCCTGGGTCACAGTCTGGTTGTCATCTTCAACTGGAACCACTAACGGGTTATCAGTAGCAGAGCGGAGTTTCTTCTCTTCCATCTGAAATAAACACTACATTATGAATGAAGCAATACCCATAGACAGCGGAATGGCTATCACCATCGTCAGGGCTGTTCTGACCACCCAGACGACCGTCAGTCCATAGAATGAAATCGGGATATTGGTCGCCATGATGCAAGGAATTGAGGCAGATACGAAGAGAATAGAAGAGATGGCCGTAATCCCCGCCACCAGCTTCGAGACAACATCAGCCTCTGCCATGATCAACGCGGGAAGGAACATCTCTGAGTAGCTCGTAGACACTGCTGAAGAGAGTTCCAGCCCATTCTCCATGCCAAAGAGTAGCGTGATGGGGTAGAAGATATACCCGATGTAGTCAAAGGCTGGCGTGTACTTCTCAATCAACAGGCTGATCGTGCCGACCGAGAGAATGGTTGGAAGGATGGTCATCGTCATCACGATGCCATCCTTGAGGTTATCCTTGACCAGGTTGAGGAAACTCTTCGGGCTGTTGGCGACCCCAATGGCTTCCGCCACTGCCGTTGCCACGCGATTTCCCTTGTCCGGTGTCGCTTCTCGATTCGAGGCGTGATCGTCCATGCTGGAGATGGGAGGAATGCGTGCACTGATAGCCGTTACCACAACCGTAGTGAACAACGTTGCCAGGAAGAACACTACCCAGATATCCATCAGCCCCAGTGTTCTGGCCACGATTACCATGAAAGCGACGGATACCGTGGAGAACCCCGTAGCAATAATGGCAGCCTCCTTCGCGGAGTACTCCCCACTGAGGTAAGCCTTGTTGGTAATCAAGAGCCCAACGGCAAAACTGGTGATGAATGACGCCACCGCGTCAATAGCAGACCGTCCGGGCACCTTGAACGCCAGGCGCATGAAGGGCTGGGTCAAAGTCCCGACCAGCTCCACCAGGCCATAGTTGACCAGAAGCGGCATAAAGATGGCGCCAATCGGCACCAGGATACCAACCGGAATGACCAGCGCCTTCCAGAGAAACTCCAGCATGAAGGGCTCGTAAAGCGCTGCCGGGCCGGCCTTGAAGATGACCATGCCTGCCAGGACCAGGCCGATGAACTTGAAGAGGGTGAACACGATACTGCCAAAGCCCTGTCGCCAGAACTTCTGCATGATGGGTAATACCGAGCCACCAATGATAAGCAGCAGCGCGTACCATTGGCTGTTTTCACCCAGCAGGTTCTCACACCAGATCACCAAATGGTCGAGAAGAATGGTGTTCTTCTCGGCTATTGTTATCGGAACGAAGAAGACCATGATTCCAAGGAAGCTCGGAATCGCCACCCTCAAGATTTCGGCAAGTGAATGTTTTCTCTTGGCATTGTTGTCAACAGCGCTATTGTCCATTTCCCGCATCCTCTTAGCTTAGGATGACGACAGGGGAGAAGGTCTCCCCCATCGGCCAGTTATCAAGGGCGACCTTCGAGGCCATCTGCTTCATCTTCAGAAGCTTTCGGGATCTTCATCTCGAAACGGTTATCTACCACCGTATAATCGTGATAGCCCATGCGCGCGATAGGACGCGCTTTCATGATGTCGATCTTACCTTCTTCGGTAATGAACTCATCCTTGACGTGAATCTTCACGACTTCTGCAAAGACAATATCGATCGTACCCACGTTCGAGTTGCCTTTGAGACGGTGCGTCGAGATGTACTTGCACTCGAAATGACAGGGGCTATCTGCCACCATCGGCACATTGGACAGGTCAGCCTTGACCGTCTTCAATCCAGCGAGACTGATTTCACTTTCACCATACGGCACCGCCATGGCGGACGTGTTCATGGCGTCCTTGAGATCAAAGGTCACCATGTTCCAGACGAACCAGCCGGTCTTCTCTGCGTTGATGACCGTATCTTTGCGCCGGCCATCGGGATACTGGTTGGCAGCAAACATCACCATCGGCGGATCAAACGTCAGGTTCTGCCATTGACTGTAAGGTGCCAGGTTCTCGACCCCATCCGGGCTGATAGAAGAGAGCCAGCCGATCGGGCGCGGAACGGTACAGCTTTTGAAGGGTGAGTAAGGCAGCGGGCACTTCTCACTGTTCGGCATATATTTCATGTCATGTCCTCTTGTTTGTTGGAGTCAGGCCGTTCACTTGACCATCGGCAGATCAAGGTCGTTTTCACGGGCACAGTTCTTGGCGATCTCATAGCTGGCATCAGCGTGGCGCATAACGCCAGTAGCCGGATCATTCCGCAGCACGCGGCCAAGTCGTGCGTGGGCATCATCGGTACCGTCGGCGACGATCACCACGCCCGAATGCTGGGAGTAACCCATGCCCACCCCGCCGCCGTGGTGAAGGGAGACCCAGGTGGCGCCTCCGGCGGTGTTGAGCAGCGCATTGAGCAGCGGCCAGTCGGAGACGGCATCCGAGCCATCCTGCATTGATTCAGTCTCGCGATTGGGGCTGGCCACCGAGCCGGAGTCCAGGTGGTCGCGACCAATCACAATAGGTGCTTTGAGCTCGCCACTGGCGACCATGGCGTTAAACGCCTGCCCCAAGCGAGCACGATCCTTTAAGCCAACCCAGCAGATGCGCGCCGGTAAGCCCTGGAAGCTGATACGCTCCTTGGCCATATCCAGCCAGTTATGCAGATGCGGATCATCTGGGATGAGTTCTTTGACTTTCTGATCGGTTTTATAGATATCTTCTGGATCACCGGAGAGCGCCACCCAGCGGAATGGGCCAATTCCCTGGCAGAACAGTGGGCGAATGTAGGCAGGCACAAAGCCGGGGAAGTCGAAAGCGTTAGAAACGCCCTCCTCCTGAGCCATCTGGCGAATGTTATTGCCATAATCGAAGGTAGGTATACCCATTGCCTGGAAGTCGAGCATGGCCTGCACATGCACCGCCATGGAGCGCTTAGCCGCCTTAACCACCACCTCGGGCTCGGTCTTCCCGCGTGTCAGATACTCATCCCATGACCAGCCTGCGGGCAGATAACCATGCAGTGGGTCGTGAGCGCTGGTCTGGTCGGTTACCATATCCGGCTTGATGCCACGCTTAATCAGTTCCGGCAATATTTCAGCGGCATTGCCATGCAGCGCAATCGAGACGGCTTTACCTTCTGAGGTATAGCGCTCCAGGCGCGCCAGGGCATCGTCGAGGTCACTCGCCTGCTCATCCACATAGCGGGTACGCAGACGCATATCAATACGACTCTGCTGACACTCAATATTCAGGCTGCAGGCACCCGCTAGCGTTGCCGCCAATGGCTGCGCCCCGCCCATACCACCAAGACCGGCCGTCAGAATCCAGCGCCCGGCCAGCTTGCCGTCGTAGTGCTGCCGACCAGCCTCAACAAAGGTCTCGTAGGTGCCCTGAACAATGCCCTGAGAACCGATGTAGATCCATGAACCAGCCGTCATCTGGCCGTACATCATCAGGCCTTTCTTATCCAGTTCATTGAAATGCTCCCAGTTAGCCCAGGCTGGCACTAGGTTGGAATTGGCAATCAGCACCCTCGGGGCGTCTTTATGGGTTTCAAATACCCCCACCGGCTTACCAGACTGAATCAGCAGTGACTGGTTATCTTCTAAACGTTTGAGCGTTTCAACGATGGTATCGAAACACTCCCAATTGCGGGCGGCGCGGCCAATCCCGCCATAGACCACCAGCTCTTTGGGATTCTCGGCGACATCTGGATCTAGGTTGTTCATCAGCATGCGCAGCGGTGCTTCAGTCAGCCAGCTCTTACAGGAGAGCTCGACTCCATGAGGTGCCCGAATTTCGGTATCGCGAAAGCGTGAAAGAGACATGGTAACTCCTGTTTGTTGTCAAAGCTTGTATATACATTATGGCAACAAACGCTTCTGCGCAATCACCTAAATCGCCCTTTTTAGCAAAAAAACAACTCAGCCCCAAATATTCGCCAACATAGTGCAAACGCCAAAAATATGGCGAAATTACGCACCAAAATGGACTTTACGAGGAAATTCCAACTCTCTTCTTTACCTAAGAAGCGGACTTCGCTATATGTATATACATTACCCGTTATTCGTTAACAAAAAGGAGCTCCAATGACCCATTGCTATTTTGCTGATCATGCCCTACTACCGACTGGATGGGCCTCTCAGGTGCTGTTCGAAGTCGATGCCACGGGCATGCTTACATCGGTACTGCCCAACAGCTCGCCCGGCAACGCCCAGCGCTTAGCCGGGCCAGCGCTACCCGGTATGCCTAACCTACATTCACACGCTTTTCAGCGCGTCATGGCGGGCCTAGCAGAAGTCGGTAGCCCCCAGCCAGACAGCTTCTGGAGCTGGCGAGACCGCATGTACGGCTTGGTTGACCGCCTGACACCGGATCAAGTGGGCACCATTGCCCAGGCGCTCTACATCGAAATGCTCAAGGGCGGCTATACGCAGGTCAGCGAATTTCATTATTTGCACCACGATGTATCGGGCCAAGCCCATAGCGATCCGGCTGAAATGGCCTGGGCGATTAGCCAAGCAGCCGATCGCAGTGGCATTGCGCTTACCTTGCTACCGGTGCTTTACGCCCACAGCGGCTTTGGCGGCCAGCCACCCAATCATGGGCAAAGACGTTTTATCCACGCCGTACCAGATTTTTTGAAATTGCTTGAGACGTTGAAGCCAAGCTTTGCCGACCACTCCACACAGGCACTAGGCATGGCGTTTCATTCCCTGCGCGCGGTGACATTGGAAGAGATCCAGGCGGTGCTGGCGACGAACCCTGTCGGGCCACGCCACATTCATGTCGCCGAGCAGCAACGCGAAGTGGAAGACAGCCTCGCCTATTCAGGCAAACGCACTGTGCGCTGGCTACTGGATAACGTTGAGGTGGATGAGCGCTGGTGTTTGATCCATGCCACTCACCTAGACGACTCAGAAGTACATGACCTCGCCACTAGCGGCGCCGTAGCGGGGCTCTGCCCGACCACCGAGGCCAATCTGGGCGACGGCATCTTCCGCGCAGTGGAGTATGCCGCCCAGGGTGGGCGTCTGGGCATTGGCTCTGATAGCCATGTATCACTCGATGTGGTTGAAGAGCTACGGCTGCTTGAGTACGGCCAGCGCCTTGCCACCCAACAGCGCAACTGCCTGCACAATAGCGACATACGCCCGGTGGGCGACTGGCTTTACCGCCATGCATTAGCGGGAGGCGCCCAGGCCTCTGGCCAACCCATCGGCGCGCTCGAAGCGGGCAAGCGGGCCGATATTGTCGTTCTTGATGGCAGTGACCCCTACCTCGCCACCAGTTCAGACGAAACGCGGCTAGGGCGTTGGCTGTTTGGCGGTTCCAAGCAACAGATACGCGATGTCATGGTCGCAGGCCGCTGGGTTATCCAGCAGCGGCGTCACGCCCTTGACGAAGCGAACAATGCCGCACTGACCAAGCTGTTTGGTGAGATCGCCTAGCCAATAGCGCCCCACTGGTCAACTCTCTCCACCTGCCCCTGGAGCCCCTATGCCTGACAATAACTACACCCTCAAAGCCACACCAACCCTTCTGTTTAAGCTGCTGGTGCCAAGCCTGCTAGGCATCCTGGTGTTCTTTGTACCACTACCTTTTGACGGCAAGACCACGATTCTTCTCGATCATATGGTAAGCGCCGTGCGCAGCATATTAGGGGGCGCCGTGGCCTACTACGCCATGGCGGTGATTGTCGCAGGCGCCCTCTATCCGGTGATTACCGGTCATTGGCGGGCTAATCGCACCGAGCGTGTATTCACCGTGTTCAAGTGGGTGGGGGTCTTGTGCGCTATCATGGCGCTAACCGGAGCAGGGCCGTCGGCACTGCATACGCCAGATATGCTGCCCTTTCTGTTCGACAAATTGGTCATCTCGGTGGGCTTGATCGTACCGATCGGCGCAGTTTTTCTGGCACTGCTCATCAATTACGGCCTGCTTGAGGGCGTCGGCGTCCTCTGCCAGCCCCTTATGCGTCCCTTGTGGCGCACCCCAGGCCGTTCGGCCATTGACGCTGTCGCGTCATTCGTCGGCAGCTACTCAATCGGCCTGCTTATTACTAATCGCGTTTACCAATCGGGCCAATATTCGGCCCGCGAAGCGGCGATTATTGCCACCGGCTTCTCTACTGTATCAGCCACTTTCATGATCATCGTCGCCAAAACCCTCAACCTGATGTCAATGTGGAACCTGTACTTCTGGCTGACGCTACTGATCACCTTCACGGTTACCGCGATCACCGTACGCCTGCCGCCACTCTCGCGAATGGACGATGAGACAACTCACCAAGAGGCGCCAGTAGCGAACGGCCAGCGGCTGACAAGGGCTTGGCAGGAGAGTCTAACCGCGGCTGAAAGCGCGCCTGGACTCCTGCGCAGCGTGGCAATCAACTTTAAGGAAGGGATGCTAATGACCATGAGCATCCTGCCCTCTATCCTTTCAGTTGGATTGCTCGGCCTGTTATTGGCCAAATACACCCCGGTATTCGACTGGCTGGGACTAATTTTCTATCCGTTAATCGCCCTGTTCGGCATAGAAGAAGCCAGCCAACTAGCCCAGGCAACAGCCTCAGGACTCGCCGAAATGTTTCTGCCAGCACTACTGATGGCTGATGCGACCTTGCCTGCACGCTTCGCCGCCGGTGTGATCTCCGTATCGTCGATTCTGTTCTTCTCGGCATCAATTCCGTGCATTTTATCGACGACCATTCCACTCAGCGTTGGCCGTATCGTCATCATTTGGTTGATCCGAACGATGCTCAGTCTGACACTGGCCATTCCCGCTGGTTATTTTGCAGCTTGGGTAGCGGGCTAGGTATTTGAACGCGCCATAGTACGCAATTTATAGCGGTCACCGGGATGCAGCAGGTGAGCATAACTAATTAGGCGGTCGCCTGACCAAGTGCGCCGACGAACACTAAGGCAGGGTAGCGCAGCATCAATTTCCAGCCACTCTGCCGCGCCCGCTTCAGGCAGCACCGCCTCTACCACGTGCTCCATATCGGTAATCGGGCAAGCGGCAACCAACACCTCGTTGGGGGTTTGGCGATTGAAGTCTGCCTCCAGATAGCCAGGCACCCAACGTGGATTGACGAAGCGCTCTTCGAGCTGGATCGGCTGGCCATTTTCCAGGTGAATGAGAATCGAATGAAATAACCTAGTCCCAATACGCACACCCATCCGCAGGGCAACCTCATCGTCAGCATTCAACGCTTCGCAACTCACCACACGATTAGCGTATTCGTGGCCACGGCTGCGTACCTCATCAGCGATATTATTAATTTCGGCCAATGACGACTCAGAGCGGCGATCCGTTACAAAAGTACCGATCCCCGATTGACGCACCAGATAACCTTCCTGCACTAGGTCGCGAATTGCCTTATTGGCAGTCATCCTGCTGACACCAAAGGTAACCGCAAGCTGCTCCTCAGGCGGGATCTTGTGATCGACGGGAAAATGCCCCGTTTGGATATTATCCAGCAAGTACTGCTTAATCTGTTGATACCGGGGCGGTTGGCGTCCCACGTGCTCTCCTCAAATCCCTTTCACCACCCCGCTTAGCACTCTGAAAAGGAGCATCAACCCCGCGGAGACAGGTCGACCCTAATCAGGCGCGTTGCAGGCAGCGTCTCAAATGTCATTGTGTTACTGCTATCGGTCGCTAGCTCGTCATCAGCGTTTAGCCTGGGCCAGTGCCAAACATCACCACTACCAAGTGGCAGCGACGGCTCACCGACCCGCCACGCCTGCCCACCAACGGCTAAGATAAGTGTCTCAGCGTTTGGGGCTTGCTTTAGCGGCTCCCCAGGCGTTAGCCAACGAACAGAAGCCTGCCAGTTTGCTGGATTATACATTATATTCAGCGCCTGGCTCGGCCCCTCGGGCAACAAGCAATTCACCACTGCCTCACCTTTGAAGATAAAGCTTTCCCGAGATGCCAAAACAGCACGCTGATCAGGCAAAACAAGCGTGACCGGATGCTCGCCTATCACCGTAAAGTGACGCCTGACCCCAGTAATAATCGAGAATGGCCCTTCCCTGTCAAGTTCAGCCACCGAAACCCGCCAGTCCGGCGATTCCCCATCACCCTCCTGGCGCGCCACTTCACGTGTCACTCCACCGCCATTTTGCCAAGCGACCGGCACAAGCTCGGCATAGCGTAACGTTTCAGGCAGCTTCATTGATTGCTCCTCATCAGGATGCGGCGGCCTTGCGGTAGCTCATTGAGGCATCAATGCGACCCAAGATGTAGTCACCCGCGGCTACCGGTGGATATTGAGCTTCTGCTGCTGAGACACCAAGGTCGGCAGGGTCAACGCGAGCCGTATAGTCGGGGTCATAAAAGGTCGCTATGGAGTAGCGTTCCCGGCCACTGGTATTGATGACACGATGCTGATCTTACCCAGCAACAGTGGACACTCGTTTAAGCGATCATTCGGACTTCAAACGCCTCTGGGCTGATCATCCCTATAGCACTGTGCCGTCGTTGCTTGTTGTAGTCCAGTTCGATGTATTCAAACACCTGGCGTCTCATCATATCTCGCGTTTTAAAGTTCTCGCCGTGGATCGCTTCCACCTTGAGGCTGTGAAAGAAGCTTTCGGCACAGGCGTTATCATAACAGTTGCCTTTCGCGCTCATACTGCACTTGAGTTCATGTCGCGTCAGTAGCGACTGATACAGCGTCGAACAGTACTGACCACCTCGATCTGAATGGACGATCACGCCTGTTGGCATTTTACGTTTCCATAGCGCCATTTGTAGTGCATCACAGACAAGATCTGCCGTCATACGCTCGCTCATTGCCCAACCAACGACTTTGCGAGAGTAAAGATCAATTAGCACAGCAAGATAAAGCCAACCTTCACCCGTCGCCAAGTAGGTGATATCACCCACCCACTTTTGATTAGGGGCTGAAGCCCTGAAGTCTTCCTGAATCCGTGAGACCGGCCCCCGGAAGCACTTCTAACCCACTGACCTGCATGGCAATATAGCCATTATCGCCATTCACCCAGACAGTGCCATGCCCAACATAAAGTTCCGCGCCAGTTGCCGCACCCTCACCAGCCACGCCGGGCTGTCCATCATCGGGCAATGCTTCGAGATCGCTGGCGTCGACAGCATCGACAGCCGCTTCCCCACCACGCTGGGCATGCGCACCAGTGACGTGATCAAGAGCTACCTGGGCCTGCTGTGTCTGGGCATGAGCGACTATGACGCTGTCGAGAACTTCCGCCGCGACAAGCCCTTCCAACAACTGCTGACCCTGCAGAAGGTGCCGAGCGCGGCGACGCTGCGACAGCGGCTGGAAAAACTTGCCGCCAACGACCTGCAGGCGCGCACCGCCACCTGGTCCACGACCCTGCTGTCACTGATCGAAGCACCGATCACCGCCGAGACGACGCACGTCTGCCTGGACATCGACACCTTCGTCATGGACAACAGCAACTCGAAGAAGGAAGGCGTCTCGCGGACCTACCAGAAGGTCGATGGCTACACCCCGATCGCCGCCTACCTGGGCAACGAAGGGTGGTGCCTGGGTCTGGAACTGCGGCCTGGCAAGCAGCACACCATGAAGGAGAGCAACGCCTTCCTGGAGCGGGTACTGCCTCGCGCCCAATGCTTGACCAAGCAACCGATCCTGTTACGCGAGGACAGCGGCTTCGACAGCCAGGCGCTGTGGCCGCAGACCGTCTCGATCCACGACGACAACAAGACCGAATACGTCGTCCAACGCGTGATGCGCCTGGTAGAGCGCACCGCCGATCGCGATGGCCAGTTGCTGCTCGAACCGGACTATGAGTTGGAAGGCTGGTGGACCAGCCTGGACGAGGCGCCGGAGGCGGTGATCAAACGCTACCAGGCGCATGCCACCCATGAGCAGTTTCACAGCGAGATCAAGACCGATCTCGACCTGGAGCGCTTGCCGTCCGGCAAGTTCGCCACCAACGATCTGATCCTGCATCTCGCCCAGTTGGCCTACAACATCCTGCGCCTGATGGGACAGCTGGGCATGACCGGCGAGCTGAGCCCGGTTCGCCACCCGGCCAAGCGGCGCCGGCTGCGCACCGTGCTACAAGAGTTGGTGCACCGTGCGGCTCTCGTGATTCACAAGGCACGGCAGATCATCCTCGACTTCGGGCAGGATATCGGGCGCATGACGGTGCTCAAGACGCTGCGGAGCCGACTGCGTTATCCACGAGGAACGCCATGCTGACCGTCAATCGGCGACACTCTATCCACAAGCAGTTCCAAGCGACACGCGATCGCCAGATATGTCGTGCCTGGCGGGTGGAAAGGCATGACAAAACGGGCCGTCAGCACCGATCAGCACGGTGGGTTTTGGCAATAACGGGCTTGCGAAAGCCAACTTGCACGGGGCGAATGATCAAAAAGTGCTCGCTGGCGGTGATAGGGAAAGTGTCGGCGCCGGCTTCACGGATTCAGGACAATGTTTCCCGTACCAGTGCCCTATCAAGTGGTGAGCTCAACCAAGCACTCTCCCATGCGTTCAAAATGCATATTGCAACCTTGCACGCACTTCATCTCCACTAGTGCCATTGGCTTCTTCCCCATCCATATAGCTCACGCCAAGTCGGACATTACTGTTGGCGTAATAGTTGAGCCCCAGTGTCGTTTGCTCGCCGTCAGTTGTGGCCAGCCCCACATCACTGTATTTTCCGTCGCCATCTTCAAAACGGGCAACAACTTCCCAGGCTCCTTTGGGCGATGACGGTTTCACTCGCTTGAACGCCCCAGCCTTGTAAGGACGGCTTTCGCCGGTGACAACCCAACCAAGCTGTACGTAATAACCATCAACATCCACCTGACCTTCCTCGGAATCGAAATATTCGGCCTGGGCATGGAAGGGCCCGGAAGCGCCGGCCAATTCCAGATTAAACGTATCGACCTCATCGGCCTGAACGTCGGCGTCACGCGTGGTATAGCCCGCGCCAAGATGAACAACAGCATTATTCGTTTGAACGGGTGCAAATGTGCCCCGCGCGGTTACTGCCGTGTTATTGAAGTCGTCGCTGCCATCGCCGTCTGCCTCGAAATAGCCGATACCGTAGGTCCAGTTGCTGCCTTTGCCACTGAGCTGGATGCCGCCGCTGCGACCGGGGGTATAACGCTCGGTCATGGCGGATCGCTCAAGGGCCGAGATGTCTTTTGAACTCGTTAATTGTTCCAGGCCGAATGGCTCTTTCTGCTTACCAATAGTCACGGTTGCCGTCGAGCCAAATCCCAGGTAGCGAATGTACAGGTCCTCAGCGGTCCCGCCGTCGGCGCCATCACTCTCAGCCACGTTGAACTGGGTTTTGTACGCCCAGTCGCCAAAGTGGCCCTTGGCGTAGAGGCGTGCCCGGCGCACGTCGAAATCGGTAGTGTCAACACCGTTGTCGTCAGACTGCGTGGCGTCGTAATCCCATTGAAGGCGCCCGCCGAGCTGAAAAGACGCTGAATTGTCAGACGTTTTAACCTTGATTCCGCTCTTGGTATCAATCACAAGGTCTTCGCCGCTGGACGTAACAGTTCCGGCCTGTGCGGCGGAAGCTGCAGAAATCGCCAAAGCCAAGCCCAAATATTTCTTGCTCATAGTGGTTTTTTCCTTTCAGTTTGCTTGTGGGTATTGAAGAATCAATGGAAAGTCTATTTGGTAAAGATTGCAGTTTGTTTACAAATGATGCATCGAAACAGGGCATCGGTTCGGGCCTGTGACAGGTTTTGGCGCGCTGCGTGTTGCGGCCCTATTCTTGGTCAAGCTAAGAGTTCGCCGCTTAAGTCCCAGGACTCTGACAAATAACAATTGAGAAGGTGATTATAGACCCAACTTTTCCCGGATAATCTGATCGCGCAGGACTCCATTCGATTTTTCGGAGCAAGCCAGCTCTCGCTCCACAGCGATAATGCGGGCGGCCAGCTCAGCTTTGGTTTGGCGCATCAAGTAATGCATGCGACGCCGCTCCGCATCGCTGGGTCTTTCCACCTCGCGAGCAAGTGGCCGACCAACAGTACGCCGCCGGCGAACAGGTTGGGCGGCTTCTTCGTATAATTGACGGCATTCAGGATTTCGAAGAATGGTGGATTCGGAAACACCAACTCCCGTGTCGGAGAGTTCATGCGATATTCTCGAAATACGTCCCAGCGTCACGGGGCTGTCGATTTCTTGTAGCCGACTGATCGCCCGGCGCACGATCGTAACGCTTCGATTGCGACGCTGCTGATGACTGCGTTTCAAACCAGCCATCGCAGCCTCTGAACGTGCCTTACTGGATTGTCGTGTCATCTCTCCTTCCTCCCGATGATCAGTATGACGGGATTTGCTGCCGCCTGATCAGCTTGCTCAAGAAGTTCCATCTCGGCCAGCACATCGTCGCAGCTCAACATGGCTTCCTTTGCCTTGCGCCCTTCCGCGGGTAGGTTCTGTGCTTCCGCCATTTCTGCCATCTGCGCACAGGCCTGCCGGTAGATGATAACTTGGTCGCGCTTGCGCCAGTCGGGTGCATTCCCGGCACAGCCGATGCAGGCGAACTTGATGGGACACTGACTGGCCACTGTGCAACGTCCACCGATAACCGGGATCAGTGCACCCACCTGCTCCTGCGCGGCTTCGACCTGCCGCCGGATTTGCGCTGGGGATCGTATATGGGTACGGGACAGATCCACACGGCTTTCAAAGATCTTTCGTTGCAACTCCACCAGCCTGGCCGGCGTCGGCTGGGAATAGTATTCGGTCACTCGCACATCTCGCTGCTTCATGAGTAGTGCGATCACATCCACAGGCGTGTTTAACGCCCGCATTTCGGTGGCAAAGCCGTGGCGCAGCAGGTGGGAGGTGACCCGTACGGCCTCACCGGCAGCAGTTTGCAGCGAGATACCGTGCAACATGATAGACATCGTCGCATTGATATCCTTATGGCTGAAATGCCTTCCGGCATGCTGCCATAAGTAGGGCGCCGGTCGAAGTTTATGCCGTAAACTTCTGGTAGGCGGGATGGTCTCCAGGCTCTGTCCCCGCTCTCGTTGGAACTTCCACCAGGCATGTAGCGCTCTCATGCAGCGTTCGTCAATATAATAGGGTTCCTCTGCCTGGCGCCCCTTGGGGATCGCGCGGAAGGCAATCGCTTCACGCTCCTTGGCGAGCAGCACTCGTGATAAGTGCTCTTGACTCAATCTGATCTGCAGGAACTCGTTCATGCGAGCACCGGTCTTGGTCATGATCTGAATGGCCGCATGCCCGACGAGAGCAGCTAGCCTGAGTGCCTCCAGTGGAATAAAGGTTATGCCAATATCCCGCGAGATTCGCTCCAACCAATGGGATGTCGACAGCCCCCAAGTTGATTGGGGCGGAAGTTGGAAAGCCCCCTTTGAGTAGCCGTTAAGCGTCAGAAAGTCAGAATCGGTAACTTGAGACTTCAGTACATTGGCCTGCAGAAGCTCGATGAACCAGTAGGGCTCTATCAAAGTGGTATCATTGCGAGCATGGCCACTCTCATAGCTTAGGAAGTAACCTGCCTGGTCACATACCGTCGCACGTATACGCTGACGCTGATCCTGATGATAATAGAAGTCTTCTGCCACGGGCTCATGCACAGAACGCAATGTTGCTGCATCCCAGAGCCTGAAATGCTGCTGTGTCGGTCGAGTGCGGCCTGATGTTGATACCGTTTCATCGGTGATCGAGAATGACATCGGCAGGGCCTCCCCCTCCCGTTCATGATGGGCAATGGCATCCTGGAAGGCTGTATGCAGTCGCTCGACCTGAGTGCATCGACGCTCGGCCACATCACGAAGCAGATAGAATCGATCGTGGACAACGGCGGTCGCTGCCTTGCGACGCATCCTCTGGTCGGTTCTCACGTCTCGGTGGATGGTGGAGCGGTGCCAGAAGTGGTCATCCTTCAATCCACTGAGCTGCCAGGGCGCCACGGCCCGGCGCTGCTCGGGCGTCAGTCTGAGCAGGTAATCCTCTTGTTTGCGCAGCAGGCGGAAGTAGGTCTGCAGGAACCGACCGCGTTTGGGTGAGCCTTCTTCCGGCACTACCTCTCCATCATGGTATCTTCGGTAAAACACTTCGGGGTCTAGTGCGTCGATATCCGGTAGCTTCAACAGTTTCAGATAGCGCGACATGCTGGCAAAGAAGGTGATGTCGTTGCGCCGATTTCCGTCGGCGAAGGTCATGACAAAGAAGGCCACATTTCGCAGTTTCGGCTGCGAAATGGAGTGTATCATTCGTCGTTGTGACTCCTTGAAATACTGCCCCATGCTCGGTGATTCCAGAAAGGTCAACGGCAGGTGATGGAGTGCCGGCGATACGCTGTCGAACACCATCTGCAGAGTGATATCCTTCCATACCCGCAATGGTCTCGCCTGATGCCCCGTTTCTTCTTCCCAACGACGTATCTCTTGCTTAATGCGACGATCGTTGTGCTCGGAGAGCCGCAGAACCTCACTATAAGCGACTGTATGGCCCTCGCGGTGGAGGTGCTCAATGGTCAGACGTGTGAGTCGCGTGAGAACTTCACGTGAGCGCCGCGTATTGGCAAGAGAATAGCGGAAGGTATTGAAGTCACGACGCCAGCCTTCATAGGCCTCACGGGTGTCGACAGAAGTGTTCAGAAGCTCTTCGGCTAATGCGGCCACGTAATGGCGCGAATACCCTGACACGGTGGCTACGCTGAATCCTAAGCATCTGCTGATGTCGGCCAGCTTGATCCCGGCTTATTCATGAGGCCGGCCCGAAAACGAAGATAGCGGATGGTATTCTCTTGAAAATTCAGTGTGTTCCGCCAAGAATCTGAACCAAGAGAGCCATCCGCTATGGGTGAAAGCCTATCCACCT